>JADGBV010000006.1 GCA_015231345.1 Planctomycetota bacterium | reverse complement strand
ATAAGTTCGAAGTTACGAATCACATGTGCGTAACCTTCAACGAGTACCACTTGGCCGAAGGGTGCTCCGAAGAGTATGGGGCTTAGCAAAAAACTGATGAGAATGATTCTAAATGATATCATAGTTGAATCTCTCTTTTCAATAAACAACCCCCACCACCACTTGATGAGGATTGCTCTCCATCAAAGTTAGCTGAAGGCCTGGCGGGAGGGACAGGTTCTCCGCTGGCTTCGTCCACACTCCTGAGAGAAAGCTTTTGTTGGCTTTTTTCACGAGGCCATGGTTCGAAATCAATATCGTCTAGTTCAATGTCTTCGGGGTTTTTATAAAAGAATATTTCGGCTCCCTTGGGGTTATCGACATAAAGCCAAGCTCCAGTAAAGGGTGGAAGCTTTTTAAGAGAAACATAAAGGGGGTTGTCTAAATCACTATACCAAATGTGATGGCCTGTTTCTGCCTGTTGAGGGTCGCTGATATTGAAACGACTAGCATTCGTGGAAATGTAGATTTGCTCAAGGCTGATCTCTTCATCAAAGGGGTTGCCTATGATGTTCCAGCCAGCATGGAGGTCAATGCCGATAACTTGTTCTTTAAGAGGGCCGGAAAAACTCATGTCTAGTTTTTTGTCCTTTCGCGTTGCCATCCAGAAACCGTAGCCTGGACCAACTTCTGTACTTTGTGTTGTCATGGCCAAGTAGCCTTGTTCGCTTTTAGCTTTATCGTAATGATAAAGAATATAATCGTTAATGTAATCCCCAGTATGGTCTTTAAGTAAATCGATGAGGCCTTGGCCTTTCCATTCGTTTATATTAAAAGGAAAACTGACGAGTTGAAAATCTAGCTCATCCCTAAAGGCATCGAATTCTCCTTGAACTTGATTGATGTACTGGTTGATGATTTGTGTATTTACAAAGCGCGTTTGCCTTTTGGCCTCCACGATTTGAATCGTATAAATACCCATGCTGTGTCCCAGTATGCTTTTGCCATCATCTGCAACGGTGGCGATTTCGCTATAAAAAGGGTCGATTGATAAATTGTAGGGTAAAAAACCACCAGATAATAGGAGTCGGGTTCTTCCTCCTGGAGAAAGATATACGGGATGGAGATTAACCAAGGGGCCTGGCCAAACCGCTTCAGCACTATCTGGAGAGCCAACATAATTACCATGAAAATCCCTAATGGTATTATTTGCAATGGTTAAAATAAGCTGCCCTTTGGTGACAATGCCATCCAGAGTTAATTCATAAGGCCCTGCTCCAAAGCCTGTTACTTTAGTGACGCGAGTCACTCCCCCTCCTGTTGCTGAGCCTGAAAGGATAAAATGCTCAGGATTGAGAACTTGCGTAAAGGGTATACCATCCTCTGAGGGAGTCGCATAAGAAAGCAGATCTTCCGAAAAAGAGAGCTGTAAAGTTGAAAACTCATCCACGACAGATTCATCTTCAACAGAGAATTCCAGTGATGCAACAGTTGGAGAGACTGAATCAATGGAGAAAACATCTGTCCCATCTGTGATAGGTAAACTTCGATTTCCTTCCAGGTCTGGATGATCCTCGGGTAATCCAGTGAAAATATTATCTCCTTTTGCCCGGTCACGGATAGAGCTCAACTCAAGGTATCCTGCGCCATCGAGGTAAAGTAAACCATCTTGCTCGCCGACATCGTAGGTGTATAGAAATATATTATCGCTCGTTAAGCCTGAACCGCTGCTTTCGAGGCTGATATTCCCTGACTGTGATGCCATGGTCGCTACGGTGATATGAGTCCCATCTTGCGAAATGGTGATCTCAGGCAAATCGATCATGGGTTCAGAATATGTGGCCATAATTGTGACATCATCCACAGCATTCACTTGATGTGAAGGCGTAGTTTTTGAGATATATGAGATGCTAACAGTGGGCCTGATATTATCTAGCTCTAGGGGCATGGATTGAGAATAGAGCGTATTGCTGCTGGGAGAGCGTAAACTTAATACATAACCTGAGAGAGGGACTAGAGCTGAGCTATTCCAATCATAAACCTGTACATTGGAGCCAAGCTGGTAGCCAGGTTCATCCATGATTTCCATTTGTCCGAGCAAATCATTTTCCCACTCTAGACGTATTGTATCCCCAGGAACCCAGCCACCGTTGATGATGTAATTGATTCGATAATAGCCTCGCCAATTGGGGTCTTCCTTCCAGTTTAATCCATATTGGATATTAGAGCTTGCATCAAAGGGCCTTTGCCAAAAAGCTCGGCGGCGAGGTAAATAGTTGCCTGAAGAAGCAATTTTATTCGTATCGGCATTGTTAATTTGAGGGGATTGAAAGTAGTTTAGAGAATCCATATAAATGTTGTTGTTGATTCTTCCAAAAATTTTAGGAGCAGGGAAGGTGTATTCGCCAAAATACTCGTCAATCCGATCAGCTTCTTCTAAAGTGAGGTCGACTGTGATGCTTCCTGTTGCTTTAAATGTGAGGTCGGCAAAAGTCTCTTCGTCATCTTGGTTGACAGTTAGTGTGTTTCCAGTGACGGCAAGAATATTATCAGAGTAGTCCATGGAGCGATTGAGGTCAATGCCAAATTCAGTTGTGTAAATGGGAAAATAGTCATCAGCAAAGAAAATAGGTTCTGAAAAGAAGAGTGTCATGGCGCGGGTATCTTCATGGTTGTTAAGAGTGAAGTTACTTACGAAGGGAGGCTGTTGAGTGATGGTTGCATTGACGCTAACATTGCTGCTAGCAGCACTTGTTACGGATGAATAGTCCTTGCTTAAGCTTTCTTCTGTGGCGATTTCGATGCTGTTCTCTGTTAGCCCCAATAGGATCTCTATTTTCACTTGTTGGCTGGGGGTGGGTGTGAAAATGAGTTTGTTGCCTGATGCGAGGTTCCCAGACCCAAATAAGTCAGTACTAAAACCACTACCCGAAATTGAGACTTTTGCTCCATCGAGATCAGCAGAATAAATAGGTTCATTGAAGTAAACAATGAGCTGATTATTGATGTTATTATATGAAGATGCAGTTATAATAGGACTCGTTGAATCGATTATTCCGTCGATGCTAACAGGGTTGCCACGGGTATCACTTTGCTCAATATTAAAAATATTAGCTCCGCCTGAAACTTGGGTTGAATCGGGCAGAATCGACAAAGAGAAGTCGCTGATATAGCGGTCAGAATTATCCATCATTTCATAGAGTTGTATGTCTGATAAATATATATCTAATGCGGTTGAAGGTGTGTCTGATGACTCATAGATCGCTCCTCCATCAGTTTGATTCATTTTGAGGCCTGGTAAAGAATAATCCGACTTGCTATCACCACGAAGCTGGAAAAGGTTCGCGCCCGATGAGTCTAGGATATAAATTCCAGTGAGATCGACCATGCCATTTTCTAGGTTAATATCCGTATTGAAATTGAGTGTTAAAAGTTGACTATTAGGCGTAAAAACGGCACTCTCAACTCTTAAACCAAAATAAAATTCAGGGCTGTATGTGCTCTCGCCGTTAATAAGAATACGGTACCTGAAGTCAACACTTCCTTCGATGTCTTCGTCATGGTAAGAGTTATCGGTGAAAATAATATTGTCACCCACGATAGTACTCCACCCAGACCCTGTGTTTCGCTGTAGCAAGTAACCTTCTGATTCATCGAAGGGTGCATACCAAGAGATGGTGCCACTAGAGAAATCAGTGCTGTTAGCAATAAACATTTGTGTGACTTGATTTGCGTAGTCATATGTAAAGTAACCATTGGAATAAGTAAAATCAGTTGCCTGGAGGTTGGCTGAATTTGTTCTATCATGCCTTTGGTAATAAGAAGAATCATCGTAGTGAAAACTTGTCGTGTTGGCAGAAGATGTGGCTGTAAAATCCCCTGATGTCCAGATATCTCCTTTTTCGATTTTTTTCAGAGCTTGGCCTAAAGAATCGTTGTTATCAGCTTCTTCAAGCCGGACAATAGGATGATCCCAGCTTGCATTACTTTTTAAGCTTAATTGATTCGTGCTGAAAATGCCTTCGTCAATATGCCATATTAAAACCCCTGCTTGCCCAAATGTGGCAAGTTGACTGTTATACCCTGCTGTATTTCTGTACTCAGCTAAATAATATTCCTCCTCGTTCCCCCAACGGTGAAGAGCTTTTTTGGTCAAGTTAATGGGGGGTAATTTATAAGCATTCCCCGATAAAGTGACTTCTTCAGCTTCTAGCCAATCAAGTTTGAGCTTAGACCAAGCACTGGGATGAACGGGTGTAGAAGCGGTGCTGATGTTGCCACTGGCTCCCCAGCAACCTGTGCCCATCAGGCCCCAGTTGCCCACGCCAAAACCTGCATTCGTATTATCTGAAGTTCCATAATCGTATAAATCAGGTAAACCAAGATAGTTGGCCACCTCGTGACAAAGAGATCCAAGGTCTGATGCGCTAGTGTTATTCGCTCCCCCTAGAGCTGCGTGCGTGACATAACGACGATATATTTGGTTGCCAGAGCCAAGAGTTTTATCGGCAGATAAATTCCCCCATGTCGACCAGAGACTTGTGTTGCCCGAATTGAGGGTATTAACGTCGATGCGAGCTTGGTTCTTACCTGAATGAATCACCGTGAGCATGTCCCAAGGGCCAATTGTTATTTGTTCTGTGCTGAGGCCTGTATTGGCTGATGTGCTGAGCTTATCGAGAGCATCACTAATCAGTTCATCGCTACGAAGGTCTTTGCCAAATTCATCATCGGCGCCATAGTAGCTTTCTTCTTTATCGAGTTTAATCCAATTAGAAAGGGTACTTTCAATGACCAGGGAATTAAGAGAGGTTTCTTTAAAATAAGACTTCAGGGAAGTGCTGCTGCCTTCAAAGAGTTGAGTGTAATCGTCAATATCGATATTATTATCACTTGCGCTATGGCTGCTTAATGAATCCCAATGGTCGCTGAATGCAGCTAAAATGACTAAGTTTTTAATGGTTCCCGATGCTTGGGGAGAGGTGCTGGTTTGAGAATTTGTAATAGTCCCGAGTTTGAGAGTATTGAAAAAAGATTCAGCAGGCAGGTTGGATAAGGCTGCAGAGGGAGCTTCGACTAAATTACCAGATCCCCCATCTTCCATATATGCCCAGCTACCATCAGATTTTCTTCCGATAATATTGTTGTTTTCATCCTCGAACCAGTGATAGTTTTCATCTCCACGCATTTCAACAGTGACAGACGAGCCATTAATGGTTATGGTTGCTGTCTCGCCTGATGCAGGGGCGCCATAGAGGCTTAGCAGAGGGAGTGTCTGAAGGGCTAAAAGACAAAAAATGGCCCTCATGAAGTTTGCTCCCCGCTGTCTCATTTCAAAGAATGTTTTCCACAAGAGCAACACAAGACATGCCTCCAGCTGTGCTAATACAGATGAGTCCAAGTTTTTTTTGATTTCTTCGAAGATTGTAGAGAGTATGAGTCAGCATCATGATTCCAGAAGCGCCCATTGCGTGACCCATGGCAATATCACCACCATGAATATTGACTTTGTTTTTATCTAGACCTAATTCTTGAATAAGGCTAAGAGCGGAATAAGAAAAGTTCTCACCTATTTGGAAAAGATCTATGTCTTTTAAGCTAAGGTCTAGGCGGTCTAGAAGTTTATTAATGGCGAGAGAGCTGCTTTGTCCTCGTAAAGCTGGGCTGCAGGCTGCTGTTGCTGAACCTAAAAAACGTCCAAGAGGTTTTATATTATGTGAGTCGGCAAAACTTTGGCTTGCCAGTAGTGCAAGACAGGCTCCATCAGCCATGGGCGCAGAATTCATTGAGGTGATTAAGCCTTGATTTGTCAGACTTGGGCGAGCTTTGGAAAACATCTCCATGCTTAAGTCATCTCTCGGAATTTCATCTGAAGAGAGACTTGTCTCTAATTGCCTAATGCCCTCAGGTCCAAAATCTTTTTCGTTCCAGTGCAGAGGTTGAATTTCGTCTTTAAACAGATCGTCGTCCAGAGCCTTTGAGGCTTTTTGATGGCTTTCGTAAGCGTAAGTGTCTAGGTCTTGTCTTGAGAGAGAAGATTGAGCAGCTTGTTCTTCTGTCGCAATGAGCATGGGTACGCAGGCATCAGGGTTCTTTTCAATAATGTCGCTACCAAATGTGGGGGAACCAATATTTGAGCTATAACGACTCATGCGCTCCACGCCACCGGCTAAAATAAGTTGAGCTTCACCCATCATGATTTTATGTCCGGCCATGCTTACTGCATCAATACTACTACCTTCCATGCGATTGAGAGTGATGGCTGGAGTTAAATCTGGTAAATGAGATGCGAGAACAGTGCTGCGAGCTAGATTGCCGGAACCAGCATTTTGCGCTAAAGCACTTCCTAGGATAAACTCATCAGGTATATTTTGGGCCATTGAGTCTTGAGGCCATAAACTCGAGATGAGTTGTGAAAGCATTCCTTCTGTGCTGAGGTTTTTGAGTACTCCACCTGCTGGGGCAAGAGGGGTCCTTTTCGCATCAAGTATAATCATAGGTTTAGGCACGTATTACCCCCTCTCTTTTTAATTGATTTTCAAGGTGGGTTTGAATTTCTTTTTTTCCAAGTTGGCTTAAAGCCAGTTCACATTCTAGTTCGAGTAAGTATGACTCTGGAACTGAACTGAGGTGGGTGACTTCTCCGCCAGTGAGGATTTTGGCGATTCCTTGAGCTAATTCTTTCTGCCCTTGGCCAATACGCCCAGAGCGATGCCAGAGAAAAATCATTTGATCCAAAACAGCACGCCCTTCTATGCCTGGGACAGGTATGAGAGGGTTCTCTGGTTTGGGAGAATAACCGAGCTCCCAGAGCCTTGTGACTTCATCTTTAGCCATTTTTAGCAAGTTGTGCTTTTTGGCTGTGATGAGATCCTTCGGGTTGAGGTAATTCTTTTCTTGGGCCTCAAGGGCGCTTTTGGTCAATTGTCCATTGATGATATCCTCGAAAAAAGGAGATATGACTTCCATCATTTTCTCTGGAGAACTTGCTTTGGGGTAATGGCTGGCCATGAGTTCCTTTAGCCCTCCTCCCATTGGGCTGAGCCCATAAGAAAATTCATTAAAACCACAGCGTAAATTAACGCCAGATATATTTCTAGAGCAATGCTGAAGCAATTCATAACCTGCCCCTGCGCATAAATTATCGTTATAGCAAATGACTGGCACGGAACTATGCTTGATCTCCATGCCTAATTGCTGACGCATTCGTAGTAGGGTACGAATATCTTCAAATTTATTTTCTTTGGCAGCCATGAGTAGACTTAAGGTGTCTATGCCCAGGCTAAAATTTTCCTGAGCTGTGCTGATAACAAGTCCTTTGCCTTCATTATTTGCTTTTTGTAAGCTGAAGCGCAGTATATCAACGAGTTGAGGGGTGAGGCGATTCATGGGGCCATGTGTTTCGCAAAGATAAATGCCATCATTGAGGTCCCATAATGCTCCATGGGGATTCATCTGTATGGGTTGATAGGCTTGTTTTAGTATATTATAAGATAAGCTTTCTCTGGATGAAAGAACTGCTTGCCCATTGGAATTCAGGGTCTCTTCTCCCTGTGGGGTAATGCGGTAAATATCCTCGCGTTTATCGGCCTGACATTTAGCATACCAACTGGGTAATTCAATGCCTTCGGCTTCTAGTTTGCTGCCAATCCAGCTAAGGCCCATAACATTCCAGCATTCGAAAGGCCCCATCTTGAAATTGAGTCCATGTTTAATAGCCTCGTCAAAGTCTTTTATATCACTTCGGCATTGAGGCAGAAGAGTGATGGCGCAGCGGATGTATTCGGACATTAATGCCCAGCTAATCTGGCCTAGAGGGCTGGGGTCTTTCATAAGAGATTGAAGGCGAACACCTGGCGATTCAATTTTTAGAACATCGCCAATGGTTGATAGGTCGGGATTCTGTGAAGGGCTGTGGCTGCCATCTTGCCTTAGACAGAGTATCTGCTGATTGTCTTGTTTCAAGTAAGGGGTTATACCCTCAGCAATACTGATATTACTGCTTAAAGCAATAGACTCCTTTTGTAATGCTTGATAGTCTTTTGTGAGTTGTTTTGCTGGTAGTGTGCTTAACTTGCTGAAAGAGAGGTCGCTGGAGAAGCCTAAAAGAGGGCCAAACACAAATTCTAGCTCTTCCACTGTTGCTGCGCCGCTTTGAAATAAAGCGATAAGCTTAAATTGTAAGGCTCTCTCTATGCTTTTTAAGCACATTGTTGTGGTGCCGGCCATTGCTAAAGGGTAACGCCCGAGTCTTCTCTCAAAGAAGTCGTTTAATTCTGTTTCAAAGTCTTCATTGTTTTCGCAGTCATACTCAACGGTGCTGAAAAGTCGTGGGGAGACTGAAAAACGACATTTACAGACTTTTAAGGATTGCCCTTTTGGAAAATTGCTTTTGAGTTTTGTGAGGCTATGATCATTTTGAGAAAAGAACCAATAGCTTTCTTTTTTGGCTTGATTGGCTATCTGGTCAAGGCCGGGAGCTAAGCCATCGCCTTCACTGGCATAGTCAAAATAAGCATCTGCATTCGCTTGTTCGCCTTGGAGGTTATGAATTGGTAGAATATGAAGGTACTTCCAATTTGATTGAGAGTATAATAAAGAAGTCTTGGTAATGGCTTGGCGCACATTGGCAATAAACTCCTTTTTGGCTACAACCAATAAGGTAAGAACTTTTGAATTTGCCAATAGGCAAGCGGCTTGCAAGGCATCATCAGAGATGCCTATCACGATAGATTTCTTAAACAATACTACTTCCTGAATTTATCACGTCGACTTAAAATTTTATCACTACCACGGGTCCATTTGAAAGGATAGATGGTTTTGTTTTTATTGATTGCGGCCCCTTTTATGGGTAGCCATTTCATGACTTGGCGTTCTTCTTTCTTCCACTGTTTCCACATAATAGGGTTTTGTACTTTGCCATCAACGAGTTTAGGTTCTTTTTGGACTTTAGGTAAATGCAGAAAGCCAATCCATGAAGGATTGTAGGACTTTCTGATGGCATCTCGTCTAGGATCTGCATTTAGCAGTGAGCTAAGTGCGAAGAAGCATAAGAAGCAAGTGAGGAGTGAATTCTTAGAGGGGAGCATGGGTGTCGTAATATTCCTTGATAACATCATTGTTGTATTGGGGTATGATTTCTACATTGAATATAAAGTGGAGACTAGTATTAGCTCCAGAAATGTTACCTCCTCCTGTCGAATCGACGACACTATCAGTTCCAATAGCCTGGTTGATTGTGAGGAGGTTTCCTGAAGCTGAACCTGTGACTTTTAGGGTGCGGTGTTCTCGCCCTTCGGGGAAGAGGAAATAGTTAATTCCAGTGTAGTTGGATACTGACATGAGCCGGGTGTTCATGCTTTCTGCGTTACTAATGCCTTTAATTCGATCAATATTCCTAAGGATTCTGGCTAGCTTATAGGATACTTCGATAAAATAGAGGTCGGTTGTAGAAACCGAAATTATACTTTTATCATGAGTGTTGGCTGAAGTTGTGATAATGTTATCAATACGGGGTTTAATATGATTCAAAGTTCTGTTATAAGTTTCGAAAATGGTAGCGTAGTGGTTAGTACTTTGAGATAAAATGAATTTAGAGTACCACTGAGCAATCACTGTCGCATAGGATGTGTCGAAATTGAAGAAGAAAGCTTCTCCATGTAAAGCCTCAGGTGAATCGTTATCCATATGCCCCATAATGCCACGGAGGAAAAAGCGTTCGGGCATGCCTGATTCACCTTTGACTAAGAAAAGATTGTCGCGTTTGTCGATTCCAAAAACCTCAAAGAATTGACTGAATGGCTTATTGGTATCCTCGTTAATAACAACAGATCTTCCACTATAGCTGTCATTAATGGTTGAGGAGTCCTCCGTTTGAGCGAGGGTTGTAAGTTCAGTCTTGGGAACTAAGGCCTCTGTTATATTGATGCTTTCTACGTCAATAACATTTGGGATGCTGGAAAAATCCAAATACCCCTGAATGCCGTACGCGTTACTATCAGGGTCAATGTAGATAGACATCGGTATGTTGATGACTTCAATGCTGCTTCCATTAATGCTGACCTCCCCATCAACCACACTGACATTTTCAACAACTCCTCGGTAAAACATAGTTTCTTCTCGACTCTCAACCTTAGACTTAAAATCCATGCCTAGCTCCACAATGATATTGTATATGCCATTCGGAAAGTCAGAAATAGTGATCTTCCGTGATTCTTCTTTTAGGGCATAGGGTGCGACTTCCTCTCTTTTTAACTTGAGGTCGACAGTTTTGATGATTTCTCCCGATACGTCTTGGAGCATAATGCGAATTTGGTTAGCATCTTTCTGGTCTTCTCGATCTGGATCAGATGTAATAATAAAAGGCAAAGGATTATTCTGCACATACTCACTCTCATACGCAAACTTGGAACGCGAACTATTCGTCGCCTGCACTAGCTGTATATTTAACTGAGGCTCATTGGAATAATCCTCGCTGCTCGTATTCCCGCATGCAATAGCGATGGCTAAGATACTTAGCAATAAAAAGGTAAGCTTGAGGCGTATTGAAATCAAAACTTGATGGTAATTGAATTGGGTACAGGGGGTTCAGGCTTTGTAAAATGCTTATGCAGCCTATAAGCAGTATAGCCTACGGCTACAGTGATAAGAGTGCTGACAATCCACTTTTTTTTGTTGATGCGTGAGGAGGCAAATTCCTTTGGTGGTATGGGAGACTCTGTGTTTTTTACATTTGAGCTCAAAAGGCTTTTGCTGACATTAAAATGCGGAATGGCATCGAGGTCTGGTAAACGATGCTCTTCTTTTCTCTTCTTTAGTTTTTTTTGTTTTAGAATTTCCAGCTTATTGCTGATGGTCTCCCTCATTTTCTTTGTCGTAGAGTCATCTCTAGCCAGAATTTTATAATAGTGTTCTGCTGATGAATAGTAACCGAAATTTTCCAGGCGTTTTGCTAGGGAGTACAGCCTCTCTTGCTCTGAAATATGCTTGGCAGGCTCGCTTTCTTTTTCTTTTTGAACAGTCTTGCTTGAGAGTTGTGCGCTTTTCTTGCCGACAATATCAAATTCGATGGTATTGTCTTTTGACCAAAGGGGGAGCCAAATCAGTAAGATTAAAATGGCTGGGATTCTCAGCAAGCTAAGACCTCAAGAAAAACACCAAGAATCTCCCTCATTATTTTTTAGCCTCTTGTTGTCGCAGTTTCTCTAAGTCTTCAGCTTTGACAGCTCCTAATTTCGTCCCATATATCTTGATTTTTTCTTCGCCCAAGTTTAACACTGCACCAGGCTGGGCTCGAGTGATGGGTTGTTTTTTTACTTGAGGTTGAGATTTCTGAGTGGGGTCATTATAAAGAGAGCTGTAGTGGCTATCAGGCAATTCTAGGGTCATGCGCTGCTCAAGCTCTTTTGAGAGTGAAAGATTATCTTCTGGCTTAACTTGTGCTGCTTTGCCATCATTGCTTGAGGGGCTGATCAGCTCTCCATCTTCCGAAAATTGGTAGACTAAAGGCTTGGCGTCTTTTTCGGTGCTTTTGCTGCCTAGTTGTGGCAGTGCACAACCACCTGCTATGAAGACGACCAATAATAGAGTGAGTTTATTTACCATTTTGAACTACGAAAAAGTTGAGAGTTATTAGTGGAAAAGACTGGGAATAATACAACTTAGCGAGGAGGATCAACTATTCTTATTCTCTTTTTATTCAAGCGTGAAAGCTTTTGAAATTCGCCGATATTTTGGGTATTTTTAAGTGCATTTTGCCCTTAATGGAGTGGCTTGACACTAAGATAGCTCCCTTACATTACCTCCTCCTTAATATGGAGAGGTGGCTGAGTGGTCGAAAGCACATCCTTGCTAAGGATGCGTAGGTTTATCCTACCTAGGGTTCGAATCCCTACCTCTCCGCTTCTTATTTTTGCCAAATAGGAGTCTATCGAGCAAGTGGATTTAAACACTTTCCATAATGACCTGACTCCTGGTCTTTTGCTTATAGCGAAGCCTGAGATGATGGACCCACGCTTTATTATGTCCGTCTCGGTCGTCTGTTTACATGACGAGGAAGGATCCATGGCGCTCACTCTTAATCGCCCTGCCCCTATGTATGTGGATCCGGTGACTTTTTCTCTTCATCAGGAAGTGGAATTAGGCCGTTTTCCCGTTTATCTGGGAGGCCCTGTGCAAATGGATAGCTTGTTTTACTTATTTCAGAGTCATAAAGAAATAGAAGACAGTACAGAAGTGATGCCAGGCTTATATTTAAGCTCAAGCCCTGCTGCACTCAAAATTTTGCAGAATAATGACGCCCTTGATCAATCCAAAGTGCGTTTTTTTCTTGGCTATGGCGGCTGGAGTTATTATCAATTAGAGTGTGAAATCAGCAATGGTTCTTGGTTTACTCACCCTGGGAGTGTAGAAGATGTTTTTTATTCACCTCCTGAGGACCTTTGGTTACATAGTTTAAAAGGTATAGGTCCCGATTTTTATCACATGGGACGCCATTTTCTCGAGAAACTGGAGTAGAAAGGGTCTAATAAAAAGAATCCATTGCTTCGCAGAGAGCCCATGATATAATTTCTAGTCGTTTTATTCTGACGATCTTATGCTGCACTCTAGCTTACCACTTCTCAAACAAATTTCAATTTTCTCAAATTTATCAGATGCTGCCTTGGAGCAGATCGCTGCTATCTCTGAGAATGTGCACTTCACAACGGATGAGTTGATTTTTGAGGAAGGGGAGGAAGCAGAAGCTCTCTATATGATTAAGTCGGGGCAGGTGCGCATTGAGCAAAAATACCGCGATGGGCGCAAAAAAACCTTAGCTTTATTATCCGATAATAGTTTTTTTGGTGAAATGGCCATAATAACAAAAGAGCAGCGCTGTGCATCAGCGTCTGCAGCAGTGGATTCAGAATTAATTTGTGTAGAGAAGAGCGCTTTCATTGGTTGCTTGCGCAGCAATGCCGAGGCTTGTTATGGGATTTTACAAATCATGTGTGAGCGTTTGCAAAATGCAGATACAGAAATAAGCAATTTGACTTTTCGTAATTTGCCTGGGCGAATAGTCTATAAGCTTTTTGAGTTAGCTGAGCAATTTGGCATCCCTGATGAAAATGGCACGATGATTCGTTTAAGCATTACACATTATGATTTGGCTGATATGGTGGGGACGAATCGCGAATCCGTCTCTAAATATATTTCCAAATTTAAGAAAGAAGGTTCCATAAGCAGCCATAACAAAAATATCACCATATTGGATCGTAAGAAATTGCTGAGCTGGACCTAGCTCTTTTGCTTTTTTGAGGGGCTGCTTATTGAGGGTCGCTCATTTATTTGCATTGATGTCTCAAGCCCCTTGTGCTTAAACCTGTGATATTTTCTTATAACCACTGACCTTTTCGAGCGAGAGCCCCCTTTATTCAGGCTTGCATTTTTGGCCGTGAAAAGTCTTTTTGTGATTTGCGTTTAAGAATCCATAAGACAAATATAATCCCCCAGCTCCAGAAAAAATTAAAACTCTATCAGTATTAGATGCCTGCCGTAAAGCAGAAAATTTGGCCGGTTGGAAATCTTGAAGATTTTCAGCGGGAACGACATATTTTTGACCTGAATTTCGCACGAGGGTTGGGACGCTTAAGCGTGATCACCCCAAGTATTGTGCGTATGCAGTTTACTTTGGAGAAAGACTGGCCTTATAAGCCTTTGATGGCAATTGAGGAAAAAGAGTGGAAAAGTGTGCCTCTACAAATAAAAAGGCATAGTGAAAAATTAGATATTACGACACCAAAGCTCATTATATCTTTAGTTTTTCGCCCTTTTCGCATAAGAATCTATGATCATGAAGGGCATCTTCTTTGCCAAGATCACCCTAAATGCTCTGCGACTTTTAGGGGCATGGGCATAACAGCTCATAAAAAAGCCCCGCCTTCGTCTGTTTATACGGGATTGGGTGATTATCCAGGCCCCATAGATCGAGCAGGGAATCTTTATAATTTTGAAATGAACAAGGATTCTCAGGGAAATGAAGTTAACCCACAGCTTTTATTTCCATATTTTGCCTATCGCTGTAAGGATCATGCGATTGGGTTTTTCATCGACAATCCCAATAAATGCTCCGTGGATTTAAGAGCTTCTCATAAAGGCGATTTTTCTTTAAGTTCAGATAACGGCAATTTGGACTATTATTTCATCATTGGCGAAGATATCGATGCTGTAACTAGAGGGCTGACTTTGCTCATAGGCAATCCCACCTTGCCTCCGCGCTGGACGCTGGAAATCATGAAAAGTCTCGAGACCAGTTTGGATAATAAAGTTTTTCTGGATAAATATAATACCATACGCGAAGAATTCTTACTCACATCTTCTGTTTTGGCTGCTCAACCCAATGAGGATACAGCTGGATTTGGGGATGAACGTCCTCTTAATCTGTTGAATAGCTTTAAACGAAGCGATCAAATTCCACATTTCATGCTGGAGGTTGATCAAAAGACAGCAATCGATAAATTATCTAAAAAGAGTTTATCACGGCTGAGTAATAACGGGACTTTCGTAGAAAGCTATAAGGGTAAGAAAGGGGCTGTTGAAATTGTCGATGATAAGTACGTGTACATGGACCCATTTCATGATGCAGGCTTGTCTTATATGGACGAACACCTCAATCCTTTATACGAAAAAAACCTACGGGGAGTCGAACTTCATAACCCCAGTCCGCCTTGGGGCCGAAAAAGTATTCAAGGAGCTATGGTTCGCTGTATTCAAGAAATTGTTGCTGAAGATGGCGATAGTATTGAGAAGTTAATTCATGATATCGACGCATCTGCTTTGATTGGTTATATGCCTAACGGTTTAGCCAAAGGTGTTTTTTCCACTCATACTAAGGCTACCCCTGAGTTAAGACCATTGCTGGTGACAACTAGTGGTTATGCGGGCATCCAAAGGTATTCAGCCTTAAGGTTGCTTCATGGTCAATTTGACTGGGAAGATATTCCTAAATACCTCACGCGTATATTGAATTTAAATATATCTGGAGCTCCTCTTATATGCACAGATATAGAAATTGACAAAGGCTTTAATGAAGATTTGATTTGTCGTCAAATATATGCTTTAGCTTTTGTTCCTTTGATTCGCTTAAAACTTCTGAAGAATCATGACCTCGACGGTATGTTGTCATCGGAAAAATTTATAGACGCATTGGAGTTTTTGTTTAATTTAAGAGAGTCATGGCTTCCTTACCTCTATCAACTCATGTGGTTGGCACACACTGAAGGAACTCCTATTCTCTACCCGGGTGTATACTTTTTTCCGGAATGGGAATCTTTGCCTGAGGCTGAGAATATCTACTTTGTGGGAGAGCACATTATGGTTGCGCCTTACTTAGATAGGGAGAACTCTCGTACGATCAAATTACCTCAAGGGGAATGGGCCGATGCTCATACTTACGAAGTGTATTCTGGTGGAGATGTGCTAGAATATAACGAAGAGGATACTCCTTTACCCATGTTCTTCAAAGAAGGCTCCATTTTACCACGCTATGATACAACATTGCCCGGTATGGAGAGGACTATTAGTATTATCTTCTTTTCTAAAAGCGATACGCCTTCGGAAGCTGAAATCTATGATGACGACGGGGATACGGTTAAATATGCTAGTGATCTTCATTCACGTGTGCAGATGCGTTTATCGAGTACTAAAAAAGGCTTTGTTCTCAAAATTGCCAGACGTATGGGACGACAAAATCCAAGTTGGAGCAGCTATATGCTATCCTTTGTGAAGTCTCGTTTGGATATTCAAAAAGTGATTTATAACCGAGTTGAACTTGAGTATTATATGTCGCAGGAAGAATTATGTGAAGCCAAACAGGGTTTCTTTCTCGATGATGAAAAAGAACTCTTGCTGGTTAAAATTCCCTATGAAAGGGAAGGCGGAGTTGTCCGCTTTTAATAGGGTTAACTCATATTTCTTATGAGCTCATCACCTAAGACTCAAGTTGGCGTTCTTCTATCGGGCGGGGTTGATAGTGCCGTTGCTTTGCGTTTACTCGTAGAGCAGGAAAAGTATGATATACGTGCTTATTATTTAAAAATTTGGCTTGAGGATGAACTTGCTTACTTAGGTGAGTGCCCTTGGGAGGAAGATTTAAATTATGCCCGGCAAATTTGCGAGCAATGTGATGTCCCTTTGGAGATTATTAACCTACAGAGCGAATACTTGGACCGCGTGGTTGATTTGTCTATCCGAGAATTAAAAGCCGGTCGTACGCCAAGTCCCGATATTCATTGTAATGAGCGTATCAAATTTGGTGCCTTTTTTGAAAAGCTTAGCCAAGGGGTCGATAAAGTTGCTTCTGGTCACTATGCTCGGGTGGAAGAAAATAGCCAAGGGCTTTACGAGCTTAAACGCGCTCCAGACCCTGTGAAAGATCAGACCTATTTTTTATCTAATCTCAGCCAAAGCCAACTTTCTAAAATTCTCTTTCCCATTGGTCACTTGCAAAAAAAAGAAGTGCGCGAATTAGCAGCCAAATTTGATTTAGCGAGTCAAAGTCGCAAGGATAGTCAAGGTATTTGTTTTTTAGGCAAAATCCCCTATAGGGAGTTTGTGCAACATCACCTTGGCGTACGCAAAGGTGATATTATTGAATGGGAAAGCGGAGAGAAAAAAGGTGAGCATCAAGGTTATTGGTTCCATACTATTGGGCAACGTAAAGGTTTGGGCTTAGGGCAAGGCCCTTGGTTTGTCGTGCATAAAGATAGTGAGAAGAATATTGTTTATATTTCTCATCAAAACTTTAGTGCCAATCAAGCTAAAAGTGATTTTAAGGTCCATCAAGTGAACTGGATTTCAGGAACACCAAGCCATAAAAGTAAACTGCAGTGCAAATTGCGCCACGGCCCAGAACTTATTGATTGCGATATCGTTCTTGAGGAAGAGGGGCTTTATCAGGTACATATCCAATCCCCAGATCAGGGTGTGGCTCCAGGGCAACATGCCATCTTTTATGATGGCGAAGTCTGTCTTGGCGGTGGAATGATTGTCTAATTGAGTTATTGGATGAGCCATCGACTTAACGCTATACTTGTAAAATTGAGACTTAGATCGAAGAAGAGTGAGTGCATGTTTGTTATGCTACTCCTTTTGGGCTTTGTCTTTTCTGTGAGTGCAGATACGGGTATTGGTGAACAAAATATTCATAAGTTAAGGCCTAGTAAACAGGATAGTAAGCAGTTGAGTTGGTGGCAAAGACCTGTAAACAGCGACCCCTGCACGAAAAGTGAAGCGCCAAAGTTAAAACTAGGTCACGCTGTGGATAAAACTCATTTGAGACTATCTAAGCATATACATGATAGTGCGGAATGGTTTGATAACCATTTTGGTTCCTCACAAGAATTCGAGAATTATCATAACCACTCTTTTATTCGAGCCAAAACAGGCATTGAATGGGGAGAAGGTGATGGCTTTAGCCCAAGATTAAGATTGCAAGGCAAAGCCGATTTGCCTAGATTAAAGAGGAGGTTATCAATTGTAGCCAGTAGTACCAGTGATGAGCTTTTTCAAAAAAATCTTTCTGGTACTGAAGAGGTCACTGAAGGTGACCGTGGTACGCACCGTCTTTCGACAGCTATCCGGTGGACTCTCTACAAAACAAGAGATTTGTTTTTGAAAATGGACGGTGGTATACGTTTCTCATTCCCTTTAGACCCCTACGCAAAGTTGCGTTTTGAGCATCAGAAGGCTTTGCCGCGAAAATGGCAGCTCCGTTTTTCTGAAACTCTTTATACTTCTGTTTATAATGCCACGGGTGAGACAACGCAATTTGATTTCACCAGGCCTATTTGCCAAAAATCTATTATTCGTCTGACAAGCCGAGGAACGTATTCTGATGAAAGTGATGGCCTAGAATGGCTGCAGGGTGTGAGGTACTATTATTGTTTTGGGAAAGATCATGCCATTGCTTATTATTGCTCAGTATATGGAGTTACGCGACCTAAATTTCAGCATGATGAATACAATATTGGTTTAGCGTACCGAAAACAATTTTACCGTCCTTGGTTATTTTATGTGGTGGAACCTGAGTTCATTTTTCCCCGTGAAGATTCATGGGATAAGTACTTCAGAGTTATTTTAAGCCTGGAATGTATTTTTGGTAAAAACCCTGGTGGTGACGGCTTGTTTTAGCCTCAGTCGTTGGGCTTGAATATTATGATTAAGAGGCCAAAGTCGGCCGAAGATTAGCAGAAATTCTGCTTTTGGCCTCAGTCGTTGCGCTTGAGCATCATATAGAGCTTCGAAATCTGATCGGCAAAGATGCGTAAGTTGTGCTGCTGAAAATTAATCAATGATTGCATGCTACGCACTTGAATGCTCAGAAGGTAAAAAGAAAAAGAAGCTGTGATGAGCAAAGTGCCAAAAATCACTTCCAAACAAAGCAGAAAAGTCAGCAGAGGGATAGAATTCTTGAAGAGTATAATGGATGGGATGGTCATCAGAAAGCAAAAAAGCCCAACGGAGCTTCCCAACATAAAAAGCCACTTCGGTAAGAGGGCTTGTTTTTCTTCTCGGCTTAATTTTCTGTCATTAGCTTCTTTGTTTTTGCCTGCTAAAGCGGGAAAAATGGCACGTTTACACTTATTACATCGAAAAGGCTTTATGGCCGGTTTGTCGATGTAGTAGAGTGTGCCACATTTACATTCGCTCAAAATCATAAGTGCATTTTAAATGCCACCTTCATATCCGCAAATTTGCTGATACAAAGTTGCCTATGGGAGCATTTTTTCCGTCAAATAAGGCTTTATTCGGGGATGGATAGTGCGCAGCCTCCAGGGAGTTGAGTTCGGATGAGGTGATTTCCTAAAATGCTTGCATAATATGATTTTGCGGGTCTTTGTAGGCTGTTAATCTGATAAAGGCACATTGACATTAATCAGGGCTTCATCATCTCTAGTAACTTGAAAAAGCTCAGATATTCTGATGTTTTCGATATCGCCATTGTCACTTTCAATTTGGATTTTATACCAGCCGGGGGCAATATTTGAGAGGCTAGCTTGATTACTCTCATCAACACTAATAAGGGAATTCATGCCCATGGCAAACTGATTATACATCGTGCCATCCTCATTCATTAGGTTAAGGGCCTTTCCTGAAAAATCTCCTCCTAAGATCTGTAAGGTCAATGAGACTCCTTTTGGGAGAGTAATGTTTTTATTGTTTGCTTCGATCATTAGAGTCGAACTACTATAATCTTTATGAGTGGTGGTTAGCAAGAATGGGAAGTCTGGGGCGTCGCTGAGGGAAAATGAGCCATCTTTACTGCTTCGCTCACGCCCTCTGTTTTGAGGAATATTGTCTTTTGTAATCATTAAACGAGCTCCCTTAATGCCATTGTTATTCTCATCCAGGACATGGCCTGAAAAGGTTATTCCCTTTTTCATATGTAATTCACCTAAGTCTAAAATTTGGCCTTCATTGATTGTGACATTTTTTAGTGTAAGCGGCACCCCAGCATTTGGGCTGTGAGACTGAATGTATAGGGTATATGTGCCTGGTTGATCCACTTGAATTTCCATTGCTCCCATCTCAATCATACCCATGCCAATCATCGCCTCCATGGCCTTCATGGGGTTGCTTAGAGTTTGCTCATCAACTTCAAGGTCTAGTAATATTGCCATAGCTCCTTGTAGAGCTTCCCCATTTTTATTAAGTACTTTCGCTTTGACTGCCTGGGCGTTATGATCTTCTATGACAATCTCAGTTGTTTTTCCAGGCTCCACCCTAAGGTCTTGCTTTTTAATTTTTTGCCCACTGAAAGTCATGAAGGTATAATTACCTTCGGGGATACGTTCGAACACAAATTTATTGGCTTCTCGCTTGGCTTGGTACTGTGTGCTAGCCATACTTTTTTTGATAAGTGTTGCCATCATATACTGAGTTTCACCACTTATGGTCGCAATGACTTTGCCCATATTAATGCTAGAAGACTCTTGAAAAATCACCTCTTCAGTAGCTCCTGTACTCAGCTGGACCTCCTTTTTTTGATTCGGAGGAACATTCCATGCTAGCTGATTCCGTGAGTAAGTGACTGTATATTTTCCTGGAGCGAGGTGTAGGAACTCACTCCAGCCCTCGTCATCTGTTTTCTGGGTTGAGTTTCTCGAGAAGGCTTGGTCATCTGCAGCTCTATGCATAACTTGAGCTGCAGCGATGGCTTCACCATTTTTATCCAAGACGCGTACTTTGAGAGTGGCCCCAGTATTGAATATGAGTTCAATAGGAGCGCTGGAATCTTCGCTGACTTCGTGGCTGCAACGGAGAGGGGAATAATTATCGTGAGTAAAAGTGAAATCATGCAGTCCTAAAGGAATCCCTGAGAGTGTTAATAACCCTTCGCTATTACTCCTTGTAGAAAAATTTTCTCGGCCTTCGATGCCTTCATTAGATTCATACTTGGAATTAACAGAAATACCTTTGATGCTTTCTCCGAATTCATTTACACACCTGAAAATAATGCTTTGTTCTGCTTGAAGTTGAATATCAATTTTTTCAGGAATATTTTCTTTTGTCAGTATTTCCGACCTTCCTGGATTGTAGCCTTTGGCTTTAGCAATAATGGAAAAACTACCAGTAGGATCTAAGTTAAGTTTGTTTTGCCTAATGGTATAGCCAGAAGCTGTCTCGTTGACTTCATGCAATTCAGACTCATAAGCATGCTTTTCAGAGCGCATGTAAAACTTAACGCCTATGGCTTTTTCGCCCATAGGGGTGATTGGATTCAATGCGATGAAGGGAGATTGTTTCATTTGAATCACAATGTCAGTTGCACCGCCTTTTGCAGAGTATTCTTTTTGTGAGCTTTCGTAATCTTCATGGTTGGCATTGAGAAGAAAGGAGCCCTCCGTAACAGGAGCGATACGGAATTTGCCCTCATAATCACTTTCGGTATTTAAGTTGTTTTGTCTTTGGGAAAATAGCCCAGGTTGGTGTGCAGAAATATTAATTTCTGGCAGAGGATTCCCTTTCTCATCAGTGATGATACCAGAAATAGCCAGGCCTTTCTCTAAAGTTAGCTCTAATGATTTTGCTTCGTTATTTTTGATGACAATAAGATCACTATTTCCCATGCCTTTATCTGGGTCACTTACACTGATACGATAATTGCCATGGTTGATGTTAGAGAATTCCACATGGCCTTTTTCATCGCTTGTTTTCATGTTGTTTCCATGGTGGTAACTCTGAAAACTTCCCCATTCATTTTGTCTTTGAAGGCTAACATTGACTGAATCGACGGGGATTTGATTCGTATCTAAAATAGTTCCTATGATTTTCCCGCCTTTACTCATTGTCCACTGGGCTTCATTTTCACCGTCAGTTATTGTGTGATCTATTTTTTTTTCCGTATACCCCTCAAGACGGATACGAACCGTATGACGCCCTTTTTTTAAGCCACTCATTTTTACCTTGCCTGAAGTATCACTTTTTGCAGTAGTTTTTTCTTGGTAATTATGCTCCTTATGGATAGTAACAGAAACACCCTCCAAAGGCTGATCCTCTTGATTCATAATGGTGGCCTTGAGGCTAAGTCCTTCGATGAGTTTAATAAGATACCTCTGCGGTTTTTTATCTGGCTCAAGGTCAATTTCCGTAGGAAGGTAATGATTGACTATGACCTTAACTTGGTTATGGTCATTATCAGGGTCATCCATTATAAGACGATAGAGCAATATGTCCTTCTCTTCTTTGACTCTTCGTGCTTGTCTTGTATGATTATTATAGCGGCCTTTGGAATAAATGACTCGAATATCTTTAGGAACTTCACCTGAATGATTTTTGAGTTCAAATTCAATGATTGGTTTCTTTTCTAAAATGACTTTTTTGAAAATTGCTTCGCCTGCTTCTGCGGCAATGGAGATTTCTTTATCGAGATAGTCAGAGGACTGTATTTTAAGTTCATGTTCACCAGCTTTGAGGCTGTCGATTAAGTATGTATTGCTCTCTTTTTGAAAATCGACAGAAATGCTATCGCTGCTGGATCCATTCATAACAGAAGCCCATATGTTCTTGACAAGATTTCCTTGAGTATCTTTCACATCTAAAGTAATAAGGGTAGCGGCTTTTAAAACGATATCTTTGTTGTGTGTACTCCAGTCAGGTGCTATTTTTTCTTTTCCCATGCCATCGATGGATATCTCAAAGAAATCCCCTTTTGTTAAGCATTTAAGAGAGAACTGGCCTGAACTGTTAATATGGATGCTTTCTGTGAAGCTACCCCTTGAGGATTCGATTGTTATTTCTGCTTTACGATCTACAATAATAGCAGGGTCACTGTGGGGTACTTCAATATAGACAGTGAAAATATGAGGGGTGCCTGGACTCATCTCAATTTCAAGATTCTCACTTTTTCCCTTTTCCATATTATGTAGAAGAGGTTGATGCTGAATATGTGTTAATTTCAACATAGGAGAGATGTTTCTGGCTTCGACGTACTCTTTAAAGTGACCTTTTGAATCTGTAGCCATATATGATTCTGACAGATATGAAGCGTCATCAATACTTCGATATTTATAGGATATTTCTGCTTTAACTATTCCTTCACCATTTTCCGAGCTTATTACTCTTCCTGAAATGAGCTGTTTTTTAATGAGAGAAAGAGTGGTCTGCATGCTTCCTTTAAGAGGAATGTTGAGTTTTGTGAGTTCGCTGTACTTCGTAGTGTCGACTTGAACATGGAGAAACCCCTTCTCGGGAGAGGCTATGGTTGCCCTGGCAGTGTCTTTCGCTTCAGCATGGTATTTCTTTGTTTTACGAATTGCTTTTTTGCTTTCTACGAGTTTCTCGGTAAAACAATAGGCAAAGTTAACATCTGGAGCAGCTAAGCCTTTTCTATCCAGAAAATCGATGGTGAAATCTTGCGCCTTCTCCATGACGACTCGGTAGGACTTTAGACTTTTATGATCAATGTTTGGTTTCTCTGGGCAGACCCAACCTTCTTTGTTGACTGATAATGTATAATTGCCTTTTTTTAATTGAGGAATCTGAGCAATGCCCTTTAAATTTGTGATGGTATTTTCAAAATAGGGAAAATCATGAGCGCAACTGCCGCCTTTAAGTTCCGTACTAAGGGTAATATTAGCCCCGCTAAGAGGGGTGTTGCCTGAGCTTACGATTTCAAAGTGAGCTCCATGGCCCGTGCTCATTTTTATTGTATAGGGATCGCTTTCATCGTATTGCTGAGAGTCAATATGGCATAACCCAAAAGTAGCAAAGTCTGGGTGGCGGCAAATAAGAAAATCTTCACCTTCGCGTTCTTTCAGTTTGTTGAAAAAAATATTCCCTCCGCCATCACTGATGCTCTTAATGAAATGATTATGGGTGTGCATGCGGGAAAGGGATATATTGGCCCCAGAGATGATTTGATTGCTTTGCTTGCTCTTAACTTTGCCCCAAAAGGTCCCCGGCGCTTCGTTGATTGGAGGTTGGGGTTTAATTTGATCTGTAACTGCAGAATTTAGAGGTGTGCAGATGAATAATTGTAAGAGTAGAAGTGCACTTATTAGTTTGATTTTCATGGTTTTTGCTTATCTGGGCGAATGTAGGTATAATCTTTATATCAAGTTATCAAGGGCGCTGTGTCTCGCTAAAATTATTTCTTGACATTTATTAACTTTGTGATATAAAGTTCTTCATGGAACAAATAGAGCTTAGT
This sequence comes from Planctomycetota bacterium, assembly GCA_015231345.1. GTDB lineage: Bacteria > Planctomycetota > JADGBV01 > JADGBV01 > JADGBV01 > JADGBV01. Next base: position 6,930 of record JADGBV010000006.1, on the reverse strand, counting down.
GAAAAAGTCGATGCCATCAAGGATGTTTTGGACCGCTCGGCGCTTTATCGGCATTCACTGAGCCCGGTTTTCCTGTTTTGTGGCTGTGCTGGGTTGTTTGCTTCAGGCTTAGCTTTGGTGTTGAATATAAATCAGGCCACGGGCATTTTGCTCTACTGGATGGCGCTTGCTCTGCTGACGGCCTCTGTGAGTTTGGCTCTTCTTATGCGGCAAGCCCATAAGAATAATGAGATCTTTTGGCAGGGGCCGATTAAAAGAATGGCCACGGCGGTATTCCCGCCTTTATTAGTCGGTGCCATGGGCGGAATCTACTGCTTGTATTTTTTTCCAGACTCTACTTTTGTTTCAGGTCAGGCTGTTATAGCTTGGATGGCACTCTATGGATTGGCGTTGAATAGTGCAAGTATTGTTTTGGCCAAGAATATTCGTTTGTTGGGTTGGGTTTTTATTATAGGTTCTCTCGTTACTGTTTTCTTATTTGAATTGGAGCTGGAAAAACCTTACCTGCAACATTTGACCATGGGCTTAAGTTTTGGTCTGCTTCATCTCTTGCAAGGAGTGAAAGAGTGGCGAGCCAATGGGTGATGAAATTCGTGGTATTCCCAGTCTGGATAAGGTGATCCATGAGAAAGGGCGTTTGGCAATATTGTCGCAGTTGAAGGTGAATTCAGAAATGTCCTTTTCGGAGTTAAAAAAAAGTCTTGAGCTTTCCGATGGGAATTTGAGTGTTCATATCAAGAATTTAGAAGCCGCAGGCTATGTTTCTACCTGTAAGAGTTTTCGCAATAAAAGGCCTCTGACCACTTGTCAGATGACCCGTTCAGGCAGTAAGGCATTTGATGAGTACCTGCAAAGCCTGGAAGCCTTGATCCAGCACCTTAAGGAGGTATAAGATGATTTAAAAAAAAATTTAAGCATATACTTTGTGACACAAAGTAATTTGTGATAAATATTAATTTCCAATAACGAAATTGTGATAATAAGGAAAAGGCAGTTATTTCACACTAATAGGAGAATGTTATGAAGAATAAGACTCTAGTATACCTTTTTGTTATGATGCTGATGAACCTTTCATTGAGCGCCAGTCATGGCTTAAAGAGAAAGTCAAATCAATACCGAGAACCGACATTTTATCAGTTATTCATGCGTACGGTTAAAGCAAAGAATATCCCAGATATCATAAGTGATGAACGTCATCTTATGGGAGAAGCGAAAGCTCTTATGGCGGCATTAAAACGATATGATTTGAATGCTCCAGCTCATCGCACCACTGGTTGGAATGATTTTGTTGAAGCCGAGTGGCCTTTCATGGCCATGGTATATGGCGGCTTAGCACTTTGTCATTTGCCCGAGTATTCTCCCAATACAAAAAGACAATGTAGGCAATGGGTGAAATGGGCTCTAAGTGCCCTTAAAAGACCAGCCATGTCTGGTTTTGTGAAAGATCATTTTGGCAATCCCTTTCCCTCGAAAGGCTTGGCGCCTAAGATCGGAGTCTTTATGCATGGGCACTATCTTTACTTGGCATTACATGCCAAGAAGTATTTGGGCATTGATGATTTTGATGAGGATATTCACAAGATTTACAAAGCCACACTAAGAGATTATAGAACAGCGGAGCTTTTGCCTTCCTATGCATCAATGTACTATAGTTCGGATAATGGCGCAGCCTTAGCAGCAATCGCCCTTTACGATGAAGTCTTTAGGGTCAGCACCTCAAGAAAGATAAGAAGTAAGAGCGTGAGTGCATTGAGAAAATATTACCTAGATGAAAAATCCCAATTAGTATGCACCTATATAAATGTAAAAAAGAAAAAGCCCTCGAGCACTCCTCGGGGTACGGGGGTTATGTATCTCGATCAATTTTTACCATTAATAGATCAATCCTTTGCTGAGCAGCAGTGGCAGGCCACCAAAAGAACGATGGTTATTTCGCTGAGTAAGATCTCTGCTGAAATTGATATTATGCCTGCCTGGTTAGATACGGGCTTGTTGAGTCATTTGCCAGATGTACCTGTGTGCATGGAACACCCCAATACATTACCTTGGCTAGAGCGTCAATGGGGAGATACGGATAGTGGCCCTGTGGTCCTGGGAGTGAGTACTTCTGCTAGTGGCTTCTTGTTAATTGCTGCAGCAAAGAACAATGATATCAAAATGGCAAAGTCAGCTTTGAAATTTGCACACTATATGGGTGATTATAAGTGGCAGGGAGATTACTACGTGGCGACGAATACATTTCATGAAGTGGGTCAGGCTGTGATATTTTATGGCAAAATACTGACTTTGTTGGCAGAGAAAAAAGCCATAAATTGACTAAAAAGAGCAAGAATAGATCTTTCGACATTCTTGCTCTAAGATGTTCAGTCACTCACTTAGTTTCTTCACTTCTGGGTGAATCATAATTTTCTCAGCGTTAATAATCATAGCCTGATCTGAAGATAAAGGTGATATGACTCCTCTAATGCTTATCATACTAAGCTCTTTAAGCCCACCTTGGTTCTTGAGTCCGGTTTTTAGCACTTTACCTGCTTGATCCAGTACCTGTACACTTAAAGTGGAATTACGAATATGATTCACATCATCACAGCAAACATCCCAGGGGGTTGGGCAATGATCTTCTTCGCCCATCAAATCACAAGAGGTAATTTTCTCTGGGTCGCCCATGACAAAAGAAGCGCGGCCTTCAACAAATGGAAACTTGTTACCAATAATCTTACCTGTTAATGTGATGGTTGCCCCGGCTTTCCGTTTACGAGCTTCACTTACGCTAATAGCTTCTCCTTCAATTTTGCCAAATAAACCTGGAAAAGGTGAGTTTGCACTCTGGCTTTGATTGGCAGGAGATAGGCTTTCTGTGGTGTCTTGGGGAGATTTTTCTCCACAAGAAATAAGAAAGACAGGTATAAGTAAGATGTAAATATATTTCATGAGTAACTCCAAAATAGAATGATAAATTAGCTTCGTAAAGTTGAATTCAAGGGTGGGCTTAAGCAATGCCAGGCTGGTGGAATAATGACGCAAGAAGCGAGCCCTATGGCTAAGCCCAGGCCAATCCAGAGTTGTTCCTGGCTCAACTGTAAGGCAAAATAAGTCGAGCCAAAGCTGAGAGATATGGCTGGTAAAAAGTATAGGCTTAAGCCAGCTGCCAGCTGAAAGGCAAATAAATGAATGATGATTGACTCTCCCCACATTGAAGCAAAAAGAGCCTGGCGAGAAAAACCGATGGCTTGTAGAGTCGCAAGCTCTTTCATGCGGCTTTCTCCATAAGCGTAAAAAGTATTCATGCCGCCAAAAAGAGCTCCGGCTGCAATAAGCAGTGCGCTGACCCAAACCATCCATAAAATAGGCTGATAAAAGGTCTCTAATTTATTGTAGTATGTCGACTCCCTCAGGGCACTGAGTTGTAGGTCCAGCCTTTGTTTGGTGAAAAGATCGATATCATCATACTCTGCCTGATCAAGGCGTAATACAATGGCTGAAAGTGTGTCTCTACGCGTTATTGCATTTAAATCTCCCAGGTTCATCCAGATTTCAGAATTCATGACTGAGCCCGCTTGCTCAAAAAAAGCACTAATGGTAAATGTTTGTTTTTCGATGATGAGCTTATCACCTACCTGAAGACTATTGTCCTCTAACCCTAAACGATTTAAGCTGCTTTTGCCAAGCATGATTTGGCCACTATGAGGAAAATGACCGACAGTGATTCTGAGCTTTGGGTATACGTGTAATGATTCAGCCTGTACGCCTCTCAGTAGCATTTCCACGTCTCGATCTTCTATATGAATCACAGAGTTGAAGTGCACCTCTGGGGAGGCTGCGCTTTGCGCAAAAACTCTTTTGAGACCAGGGATGGTTTTGGCCGCTGCAAAAGCGGCCAAGGGGATTTCACTTCTTTCTAAGCTTTCTTCACTTCCTGCTCCGATCAAAATAACATTCTTATCATCACCAGAGATACTTAAAGATTGACTTAAGCTTCCTTCGAAAGCCATAGCACCTAGTATTAATGAAAAGACAATAAAGGTGCTGAGGATCAGTTGGAGCAGTCTGAGAGGTGATTTGATTAAATTAAGAAGGGTATAGACAAACATTAGGCGCCCCTCATTCGACTACTAAGAGATAACCGCACAGATTGCATGGCCGGGTAGATGCCTGCAATTAAACCGATGAATGCAGCAAGCCCTAGGGACTTAATAGCCGTTTGTGATGAAAGAAAGAAAACGATGCTAATGCCTTCTGACGAAATGGCAAAATGGCCATAGTGAATGATAAGGGAGGCGACGACTATGCCAACTCCTCCCCCGATTAACCCGATGATCATTCCTTCGGCTAAAGTCATCCAGACCAAATGCTCTACTTGAAAACCCATGGCTTGCAGAAGGGCATTTTCCGTGATGCGTCCTCTTACGGCAAGAATAATAGTGTTGACAATGAGCATAAGAACAGCTATGACAGCAGCTAAACCCAGCCACCGGGTAAAGGCCACAAGTTGAATCATATCTTTGGCTGTGCTGGCGATAAAGGATTTTTCTGGCCTGGTATGAGTTGGTTCTCGGTCATATCGAAAAGTATCATCAATAATACGAGCGATGGATTCCATCTGTTTGAAATCGACAACTTTAACATTAAATTGGGTAACTTCCCCTAAGCCTCGTCGTGAAGCTTTTTGCAAAAAATCAAGGTGAACAAAAGCCACATTAAGATGCTGGGGGTCTTGAGACTTGAGGATGCCAGCTACTTGTACTGTGATTCCTGCTGAATCAAAGCTGTCGCCCATTTTCAGTCGCCTCCGCTGAGCTAGCTCTTGGCCAACTAGAGCGGCATAGGAATCTTTTTGCCAGGCATTGAGTTCGGCTGAAGACAGCGTTGACGCCTGCAAAAAGGCTCGGGCTTTGTCTTTAGGTATGCCTCGAAAGGTGACTGTATCTAAACTTGTATTGCAATTATTCACGACAACTTGCACGGGCACAACTTCAGCTACACCTTCAATCTTGGCTATTTGACGAGCGTAATCTTCTGGGAGACGACTGGTAAAGGGACAAAAACGTTTATCGCGATATACAATGAGAGTATCGTCCCCTGCTTGGGTTTCCGTCGCTAGACTTAAACTTTCTTGAAAAGACTCCACCGTGATAAATAAGAAAAGTCCACTGGCTGTTCCGGCTAATGTGAGTAAGGTGCGAAACCAATGCCTTCTTAGTTGTTTTAAGGAGAGGATGCTAAGATTTTTTAGCCACATGAAGACTCCTTGTCATACCTACCAGCATTGTCTTGATTTTCCACAAGCACACCTTTATCGAGGTGCAAGGTCCGGTGAGCTACCTGAGCTGCTTTGGGGTCGTGAGTCACCATAACAACTGTTTTTTGTAATTCGGAACAGAGGTAAGCGAGAAGTTCGAGGATTTTATGTGCAGATTCAGAATCTAAGTCACCCGTGGGTTCGTCAGCTACTATAAGTGGTGGGTCGGTGACAAGAGCTCTGGCTATGGCAACGCGTTGTTCTTGTCCGCCTGAAAGTTGCCTGGGGTAGTGGTCGCTACGATCATCAATATGGCATAGTTCGAGTGCCTTAGTGACTCTGCGGTGCCTCTCAGAGCTACTCATGTTTTGTATAAGTAGAGGAAGCTCTACATTCTCGTAGGCTGTTAGAACGGGCACTAGATGGTAAAGCTGAAAAATATAGCCAACATTCTTAGCGCGGAAACGGGTAAGTTTGCGGCGATTATAATGGGCCATATCCTCACCTTTGAAAAGAAGTTCCCCATGAGTGGGAGAATCGATGCCAGCAAGTAAGTTGAGCAGAGTTGTCTTGCCACTTCCAGAAGGACCCATGAGGGCTAAGAATTCTCCTTGGAAAATATCCAAATTCAGTTTTTCTAAAGGCGTGATGAGGATTTGACCTTTCTGGTAACTTTTGCTAATATTTCGACATGAAGCTAATAAGGGTTGCTTATTCATGGTGCTCTCCTATGGAGACGAGCATGTCATGGCTGAGTTCTGGGGAAGGACTTAAGACAACTCTATCACCGACGTTAAGGCCTTCGTCGACTAAAATCCATCCCTCTTTTCTTTGTTTGCCTAAGCTGATTCGGCGTTTCTGCAAATAAGATTGTTCATTAACGATAAAGACAGTATTGTCAGGCATAAGACAGCGACTATCAATCCAGATGGCTGTATGAAGTTTCGCCTTAGGGTTGGAGGTGTCATCTGAAGCCATAAAAGCGACTTGAGCTAGCATTTCGGGTCTTAGGTCGGGGTGACCATCAGGAATCGCTACGCGCACTTCTAAAGTATTCTTTTGGTAGTCAGCTTCTCCATTTATATGACTGACCCATCCTGTCAAAGGATGGTCTAAGGCGTCAACTTTTATGGAGCATTTTTGTTTGAGAGTTGTTTTTTGAATTTCGGCGAGGGGGACATCAACTTTGATAAGGATGTGCTTCGGGTCAAAAATTTCGGCCTTGTCCGTAACTTCGGCAACCGACCTTTTACTTTGACTTATCGAGTTTAAAGAGCTCCATATTGGTGAGAGTCATCTCGTCAACAATTTCAAGCATTCTGCGATAATTCTCTACATACTCACTCGCTTTTTCTGCTCGCTTGTCTCCCAGATAAATCACTCTTGTTTTTTTCTGGATACCAACAGAAAAATAGGGTTGTTTATTTCTCTTACCCATATAGGTAACGCTTCCGCGCATTAGAGGACCGAGATTTCTGATCTCTTTTTGGAGGTCAGATATTTTCTTATTTAGTTTTCTTCGTTCATGTGTACTCATACCATTTGCTACCTAAATATTCAGTCATAATACTATGTAATTATACATAGTACTATGGAGATGCAAGAGTCTTTTGATTCAGAGCTCCTGACATGGCCCCTTCTAAAAAGTTGCATTTCTTCCCTCTCTAGTTTGAAATTTTAGGCAAAAATCA
>JADGBV010000069.1 GCA_015231345.1 Planctomycetota bacterium | reverse complement strand
TTACTTGAGCTGCTAGTTTGTGGGTTTTCTAAACCCCAACACTCAAAGAAATAGACTGCATTTCATAAAGCTTCCGGTACAGTCCGTTGGCCTGAATCAGCTCCTCATGCTTACCGCTTTCGGAAATATGACCATGATTCAGAACCAAAATACGATCAGCCGATTGAATCGTTGAAAGTCTATGAGCGATGATAATAGCGCTCCTCGTAGCTAGGAGTTTGCCTTGGGCTTGTTCCAACTGCTTTTCTGTTGATGAATCCACACTTGCTGTGGCTTCATCTAAAATTAGCAAAGCTGGGTTTTTAACATAAGCGCGGGCAAAAGCCAGAAGCTGTTTTTGGCCATTACTCAGAGCACTGCCTTCTTCGAGAACTTCATAATCCAGGCCTCCTGGCAATGAATCGATAAAGTCATTAAGTTCAAGGTCATCAATGGCTTTCTGAACCTCTTTCGTGCCAATACTCTCATCAAATAAACGGATATTATCTAATATCGTTCCCGTAAACAAAAAGACATGTTGAGGGATGGTGGCAACTTGCTCTCGAAGAGTTTGTAGATCCCAGTCTCGAACATCAACCCCGTTAAGGGAGACACGGCCCTTATTAACATCGTACAAGCGGTTAATCAGATGAATAATTGTCGACTTACCAGAGCCCGTACTGCCCACAAGAGCTAGTTTCTCGCCTGGTTTTAAAGAGAAGTTGAGGCCCTCAAGAACATTTTGCCCTTCGATATAAGCAAAGTCGACCTGATGAAAGTCCACAGCAACAGATTCACCTAATTGAGGTGTTTGAGGTTTAGGCGGTGAAGCAATGGCCACATTTTCTTCCAGTAATTTCTCAATTCTTTCCATGGCTGCCATGGCTGATTGAAATGTATTAAACTGCTCCGCCACTTCCCTAAGAGGCCTGAAGAACATGTTGATAAGGGTAAAAAAAGCAAATATATCACCAGGTTCAATTTTCGCGCCCATGCCAAAACTCGCACTGAGTAAAATGACTAGTGTGCTTAAGTGAGTGATGTTTTCAATAATAGGCAAGTAGAGAGCATAAGCTCCTACAATCACATGATAGGCATTTAGGTATTTATCATTACTTACATCAAAGCGAGCTTCACTCACCTTCCGGTTTTGAAATAAAGCGATCTCTCGGTAGCCATTTAATGATTCCACCATTTTTGTGTTGATATCACTATTGGCTTTGCGGACTTCGCGAAAACCAGAACGAATTCGTGTTTTAAACCAATAAGTTGATATGGCAAAAAGAGGAATACAGGCCAAAGTCACCAATGCCAAATAAGCATTGATATAAAACATAAAAATCATTATTATCACCACCTTGGTGATGCCGCTGATGACGGCGACAATCCCTTCGGAAATGAACTGGCGCACATTCTCCACATCGTTAGTGACGTGGGTTAAGGTCGTACCGGTAGGCACGCGGTCAAAGAAATCATTAGCAAGGCTCAGGACTTTTTGAAATAAATCTTTGCGTAAAGCGAAAAGGAGTTTTTGCCCCAAGTATGCCACGCCATAATTGGCAATCACTCTAAAAACAAAACTTAAAAAGAGGGCTACCGCTAACAATGTCACCGTTCGGTATAAATCACCGAGATCATTTTGAGCAATACTGGTATCTATGACACGTTTGATAAATAGAGGCACACTCGCCCCCAGAATATCGGCCAAAAGCATGGTTAGTAAAGAGATCCAGATCAGCTTCTTGTACTGCTTTAAGTAAGGCATAAGCAAAGACATGAGGCGGAAGTCTAAGCCACCGGCCATTCTTTTGATCCAGCTTTTCTTCTCTTTTTCTTCACTCATGATTGGGCCTCCATCTCTTCCAAATCATGAGTCATTTTCTGAAGTTTAGCTAATTTAGCATAGTGACCATCTTTAGCCATTAACTCCTCATGGGTCCCTTCTTCTTCCACACCCCCTTCGTCCAGCACATATATATTATCGGCAAAACTAAGTGCCGAGATACGATGAGAAACAATAACCATGGCTCGACTTTGACTGACACCCTTAATGCTCGATAGAATATGTTCTTCCGTACTTGAATCGACGGCACTGAGCGAATCGTCTAGTATGATCAATGGTCCCGGCTTAAATAGAGCGCGCGCTAAAGCCATGCGCTGGCGTTGGCCCCCAGAAAGCGTTATTCCTCGCTCTCCTATCACTTCATCATATTGTTCAGATAATTCTCCTATTTCTTCAGACAAGGCTGCTGCAGCGGCACTTTCTCTAACTTGAGCTTTAACATCATCACTAAGCTGTCCATCAACCTCAAGCTGGCTTAAGGCAATATTCTCTTCCACACTCGTGGAAAATAAAAAACTATTCTGAGGCACAAAAGAGATACATTCAAAAAGTTCTTCAGGAGGTAGGTCTAACACATCCAGGTTATTAATCGTCAACTCCCCTCGCTTGGGCTTTAAAATCCCTGTGAGAATATGGAGAAGCGTACTCTTACCGCAACCTATCTTGCCCGTTATGGCAACAGTCTGACCGGGTTTAATCGTCATTTTCACCCGATTCAAGACATCGACATCGGATTTAGGGTAACGATAACTTAAGTCTCGGCATTCGATATTTAAAGATACTGGCAAATCTCCTTTCTCGTCACGAAGGCTGAGCTTACTTTCAGTTATTTGTTTATGGGGCAGGTCTGATTTGAGAATAATTTGAATCCTTTCCATGGCACTAATACCCTGCTGCACCACAGCCATGACCCATCCCAAAGAAAGCACTGGAAAAGCGAGAACGGCAATCATAACTTTAAAACGCAGCAATTCCCCCAAACTTAGATTTCCCAAAATCACCTCACGTCCCCCTATGCCCAGCAAGATAAGTTCGCTGGCAGCAAATAAGCTCATAAAAAAGGGCCACATGGTGGCTTGATATTTTGCCACAGCCATATGCTTTTTAATATAATCGTCGTTTAAACTAGAAAATCGGTCCACTTCCACATTTTCACGAGTATATAGTTTAATCGTTCTTATACCCGAAATAACTTGCCAAACTCTATCGTTAATCGATCCCACATGAGCTTGCAGCTTAGCATGAAGAGGCTTCATGCGCGGCATCACAATAATGATAAGAGTAACCAGGACAGACATCAATGCCAATAGAGCCCAAGCCATAGTGGCATTAATTTGCATAAGCAAGGGTGTAAAGAAGAGCAGTCGGCTTAATGAATTTGGGATATACATAATGCCTGGTCCCAATAAAACACGCACATGATCAAGATCATTCGTGCAGCGAGAAATCAAGTCACCTGTGCGGTGTTTATGGAAAAAATCAAAATCCTGATAAGTTAAACGATGAAAAAGGTCTCTACGCAGCTCGTATTCGATGTATCTTGAAGCCCCAATGATCTTCACCCTCATCATATACATGCTATAACCTGTGAGGCAAACAAACACCAATATCCACACACTATACTTCAATATCATTTCTGAGCGATTCTCTCCCATCACCTCATCTAAAATGAATTGCATATACTTCGGCACCATGGTGTAACCGAAGTTTTGCAGAAGCATGAAAAGAAAGCCTATGGATAAAGCTAAGTAATGCCTCTTTAAGTAAGGGAGTAGATAACTTAAAGATTTCATATGGGCAGTAAATAACTTAAAGATTTCATATGGGCAGTAAATAACTTAAAGATTTCATGAAGACATGTAGGTGACCTGGATTTCTCACCTTAGCTCCTTTGAGGAAAAGGAGATATGGAGCATAAATTATGATCCCCCCGCACTAGAGCCATGATGCGATCAAGTCCCATGGCAATGCCAGATATGGGCTCTGGAATTTGAGATAGAGCACCTAGAAAATCCTCATCAATAGCTAATGGGTCTCTAGCCATTGCTCTGCGCTCACTCCTTTCATTTTCTAGAATCCCCCTTAGGGTTTCAGGGTCTTTTTCTTCCTCGTAGGCATTACCGACTTCCACGCCATGAATATAAACTTCGAAACGAGCCGCCTTGCCATCGATGACTTTGGCATAACTGCGCAATTCTTCTGGGTAATGAGTCAGGAATACAACCCCCAAGTTAACAAGAGAACTCTCCGTTGGCAAAAAGAGGCGAAAGAACAATTCATCGTAGTTCATGCTCGACACATTTTCCACTCCTTTATTAACAAGACTGCTCTCCAAATCGCACCTCGCATAACCATGGCCATAATTTCGATGAAACCATTCTTCCATTGTTATTAGCGAATATTGGTTCTCTTCAGGCAATAATTCGCGAAGAAAGTCTTCACATTGCTTAAGCAGGTCTGCTAAAGTAAATGAGCGCACGTACCATTCAAGCATCAGAAATTCTCGACTATGCCACTCACCTCTTTCATCTGCGCGAAAACAATGAGCGATTTCGAAAATTCTCTGCGCTCCTGTGCTGAGAATCTTTTTATGCGAAAACTCAGGTGAGCTGATGAGATAAGCCTTCTCACTATCTTCTATTTGCACAGGATAATGAATAAGGTGGGGCTCCAGACTGGGCAAAGGCACCAAAGCGGGGGTATTCACCTCTAGAAAATCACGGCTATAAAAAAAATCGCGGACTTGTTTAAGGAGCTTAGAGCGTAGAGCCAAGGTTTCTAAGTCGAGCTTATAATTCATTCTCTTCCTCATCTTGGCTGGCAAATAAAGATTGATTGAATGGTTCTAGAATATCATTAGAGCATGGGGCAGCTGTATAGATAATTTCACCTTGCTCATTCTGGATATGGCAAACTTGCCTTAATCCCTGCACGGCATTCATACAAATAATTTGACCCGCTGCATCTGTGATATTCTTTAGGTGTATTGTGGACTCTTGCCAAAAATCAGGCTGGGCCCTAAGGAAATAGTCTGCGCTCACACTTTGTAATCTAGGCCCCTTCGAAATCAACCCCTGCTCTGGACTGAGTAAAGCTAAGCAAAATATGCCGCACTCTAAAAAATCACCTTCTTCATTCACATAAAGTACGTCATCACAGCCACTTGCCAGAGCTTTTTGCCGCGCCAAATAATGTTGGCCATAATTGCAACTTTTATAAGCACTACTGAGATTGCCCCATGTTTTTTGAGTCTGTAATTTTACAGGGCTGTAGGTGCCAGGTTTTTGCTGCTCGGAAATTGTGATTTGATAAATAAGCTCGTCGCCTTGATTGATTCCTAGTAATAATTTCACTTTAGCATAAGAGTTTGCGTTTTTCGCTAACTCCTTTACCTCTAGCCAAAGCTCATTTATTTCCTCACATTCTGATTTCTGCCCCCAGGCTTTAAGCGCATTCGCCAATCTTTTTTTGTGGGCATTCAAAAGAGGAATTTCACCATCCACAGCAAGCATAGTCTCAAAAGCACCTAAGCCATACTGAACGAGTAGACTTTGCCAAGGAGGATTCTGACACTTAAGCAGTTTCATTATTTCCTTAAATTTACTCCCAAACTTTTGACAGCCTTGGGGCCTTGCTTAAGATTAACCCTTGCTTGCACCAAAACCTTATGCTCACTAAAATTCTATTTTTCATCATCATTATTTTAGCTTTTCTGCTATTTGGCGCCATTAAAAGCCGCCGTTAAGAGAGTTTACTTATAAGCAAAAAAGCTCACAAGCAAAGCCTGCGCAGATATATTAAGCAAGAATCTTATAAAAAGAGCGACACAAATAAAAAAAGGGAGAGAGCCTCTTCAGCTCCCTCCCCATATCAAAGGTAAATAGATCGAAAGTAGCGATCAGCTACAGCCGGAAGTTTCCCCACAAGTGGTGCATTTCAAGCAAGTTCCGTTGCGCACCATCGTCATGGCTCCACAGTTGGTACAAGCCTCACCTTCAAAACCCATTTGTTTCGCGCGCTCGACCTTATTGCTTTTTAGAGGTTTTTGTGCACTAATAGCCACGGGCTGCTCAATTTCAGAAGAAATGGTTGCGGAAGCGGCTTTAGCTTCTTGAGCTCTTTTTTGCGATTCGGCCTGTTGCTTTTTAGTTCCAGCATGCAAATGAGGTGTTTGTGGGCGCATTTCATAGGCCACTAAACTTGGTGATGATTTATCTGAAACGATGCGGTTAGACACAACTTCTTCCTCTTCATAAACCAAACCAGGGTCTCCCGCACTATCCACTCTTAAGTGCTCTGGATTGACTTGAGCTAGTTCATTACGGCCCAAATAGGTTACTGCAAGTTCTCTGAATATATAATCAATAACACTAGTGGTCATTTTTATATAAGGGTTACCGGTCACCACGCCATTAGGCTCGAAACGGGTAAAAGCAAAAGCCTCAACGAATTCATCTAAGGGAACACCATGTTGCAGGCCTAAAGAAATGGCGATTGAGAATGAGTTCAGCAAACTCCTAAAAGCCGCACCTTCTTTGTGCATATCGAGGAAAATTTCACCCAAACTGCCATCTTCGTATTCACCAGTTCGCAGGTAAATTTTATGACCGCCCACATGAGCTTTTTGTGTATAACCTGAACGACGAGTCGGCATTTCTCTGCGCCTGGTTAAATAACGGTGAATCACTTTTTCAGCAACTTGCACACTTTTGTGGTGTGATTTTTTATCGAATTCTAATTCTTCGAAGAGTTCATTGCCTTGAGAACTTAATGGCTGACTGAGCTTAGAACTATCGCGGTACAAGGCAATGGCTTTAATCATTAATTGCCATGACTCTTTATAAACTTCGTCGATTTCCTCAACAGTAGCTTCGCTGGGAAGGTTCACAGTTTTGCTAATGGCTCCTGAAATAAAAGGCTGGGCCGATGCCATCATAAATAAGTGAGCTTTGGGTCGTATATAACGCGTTCCAATGCGACCACAGCGATTCGCACAATCAAAAACACTGTAGTGTTTTTCCTGAAGATGAGGCGAACCTTCAACACTCATGGTTCCACAAATGGCTTCATTTGCTTCACTAATCTGTTCGCAAGTAAAACCCAAGTGTTCGAGAATCTGAAATTCAGGGTCACTTAGTTGTTCATCAGACAGGCTAAGAACTTCTTTGCAGAATTTTTCACCAATGGAAAATTTATTAAATGCAAAACCTATGTCGAAAACAGAAGGCATTGTGCTTTCTATGCCTTCTAGGACACTGTCGGTAAAACCACGATCTTTTAAGCTTTCGAAGTTAATATGAGGGGAGTCTTTAAGCGAGCCCGTTCCTTTTGTATAATTGACAATATCGTTAATTTCAGCACTGGTATAGCCTAACTTACGCAATGCAGGTGGCAGGGACTGATTGATTATTTTAAAGTAACCCCCTCCTGATAGTTTCTTAAATTTCACCAAAGCATAATCGGGCTCAATCCCTGTGGTATCGCAATCCATCAACAAGCCAATTGTGCCTGTGGGCGCAATAACCGTTACTTGAGCATTGCGGAAGCCATGAAGCTCTCCAAGTTCTAAAGCTCGGTCAGCGTCTTCCCTTGCAGCATCCAAAAGGTAACGAGGGCAATAAAGAGGGTCTAAGCCTACAGGTGCAATAGCTAAGTCTTCATAATTATCTTTAGGCTCATTATAAGCAGCGCGGCGATGGTTTCGCATAACGCGAAGCATATTATCTTTATTGTTTTCGTAGCGCCCAAATGCACCATGCTCACCTGCCATTTCTGCACTGGTGGCATAAGCCGTACTATGCATAATACAAGTAAGTGCACCACATAATGCTCTAGCGGTTTCCGAATCGTAAGGAATGCCACTCACCATAAGTAAGGTGCCAAGATTAGCATAGCCCAAACCCAAGGTTCGGTATTGATAAGATAGTTCAGCAATAGGTATGCTTGGGAACTGAGCCATATAAACAGAAATCTCAAGAGTGATTGTCCACAAACGGCAACTGTGTCTGAATTTCTGAACATCAAAAGCTTGAGTGTCCGCATCGTAGAATTTCATTAAATTTGCTGAAGCGAGATTACATGCCGTATCGTCTAGAAACATATACTCGCTACAAGGGTTCGAGCCATTAATGCGACCATCAGGCAAGCAAGTATGCCAATCGTTAATCGTTGAGTCAAACTGCAAACCTGGGTCAGCGCAGCTCCAGGCTGAGTAACAGATATCCCCCCAAAGTTCTTCGGCAGGGATGGTTTTACAAGGGAATGGTTTGCGGCCTTCTTTTTCAGCATTTTCTTTTTCAGTTCTGAAAAGCAGCGGCCAAGGTTCTTTTTTCTCTAATTTGTGCATGAATTCATCGGGAACACGCACGGAATTATTTGAGTTTTGACCCGAAACAGTTAGGTAGGCAGAAGATTCCCAGTCTGTATTGTATTCTTCAAACTTAATATCCGTATAGCCTTGTTTTGTTAAGTCGATCACACGGCTAATGTAATTTTTGGGAACACCAGCATTAATCGCGTGGAGGATATTTTCTTTAAGTTCTTTATTTTTTCTTGGCAAATATCGCCCTTGGGGGTCTTTATAGTTTAAGCAAGCTTTCATGACACCGTTGAGGTGCTTATTGCATAATTTGCTTCCAGCCACAAGAGCTGCGACTTTTTGCTCTTCTTGGGTTTTCCAGTTGATGAAATCTTGTATTTCAGGGTGGTCCAAATCCAAAGTTACCATTTTAGCGGCGCGCCGAGTGGTGCCGCCACTTTTAATGGCACCCGCACTGCGGTCGCCCACTTTCAGAAAACTCATGAGCCCAGAACTTTTTCCGCCACCAGATAGGGGCTCGCCATTAGCGCGAATTGAACTATAGTTACTTCCTGTGCCACTGCCATATTTGAAGAGGCGAGCTTCACGAACCCATAGGTCCATAATGCCACCGTCGCCCACTAAGTCGTCGTCAACTTTCTGGATAAAACAAGCATGGGGCTGCGGTCTTTCGTAAGCAGTTGTGCTTTTCTCGACTTTTCCTGTATCGGGGTTTACAAAATAATGACCTTGCGAATTACCCTTTAAACCATAGGCCCAAAAAAGACCTGCATTAAACCACTGAGGACTATTGGGCGCTCCCGACTGAGAAGCAAGAGTGAACATCATTTCATCAAAATAAGCTAGTGCGTCCTCTTCTGTTGTAAAGTAACCAGCTTTCCAGCCCCAATATGTCCAGCAACCTGCTAGACGGCTAAAAACTTGTCGACTGTCGGTTTCACCAATGTATTGCTCTTCTGGGTTGAGTTTTTTGATTTTTTTCACATCAGCTTCAGAGCGCCAAAGCCACTCTGGAACTCCCTCTTCGGGAATAGCTTTCAGCTCAGCAGGAACTCCCGCTTTTCGCATGTATTTCTGACAAATAATATCTGTGGCAACCTGAGACCAGCCCATGGGGATCATGGCATCTTTCAATTCGAAAACAACTGTGCCATCCGGCTCTCGGATTACACTACTACGCGCCTCAAATTGAATATCGCCATACGGTTGGCCTTCTTGAGTAAATAGGCGTGTAATCTTCATAGAAAGTATATTGTAAGTGTCAGGAAAGTGCACTCTATATTGAAGAATCATAACTGTTGTCAATTGTTTTTTTACAAGATATAGGGGGTGTTTTTTATTTACCACCTAGATATGGTGTTTTTGACTATAATTCAAGGATTTGTGAGCTGCCTGAAAGTTATATTTTTTTATTGTCTAATATAACTTTATTGGGAGTCATGTATAAGTCGAAGGCGCCCAAAATAACTGCTTTTCTCTCTTGTGAAATCATTAATAAAATGGGACCTGAGCGCAAATTGCAGACAAAGATCACTTTCAATCTCAAAAAAACCTTGACATCCGTATGAAGATTCAAGATATACCATAGTATTTTAGACTCCTCCAACCCACTAGGAAAAGTTATAAATGAAGAAGAGTTATTTCCCCCAACAAATGGCGTATTCACTTCTCTTTACGCTTCTCATCTTACCCACCTCTTGGGCCAAAAGCTCAACGACAGAAGGTCTTCTGGCCAAAGTAGCAGCGGAAATCAAAGAAGCGAAAAGCAAAATGACTCTCGATGTAAAAGTCCCAGACCTAAGCCCAAAAGCTTGGAAAGTGCATGTTCTCGCCGAAGAAGAAACCATTTCTGACAGTATTGAAGTCACCGGTGGCACCTTGCTCTACACAGGCAACCGCCTAAAAGCCGAACGACTTATCGTTCATGGCGATGGCATCTTACTTGTAGACGGCGAACTTTTATGCCCTGAAATCGACGTCAAAGGCAACGGAATCGTTATTTTCAAGAAAAATAGCGTGCGTTATTATGGAGGCCAAATGAAAGTGGGCTCTGGATTAGTGATTGCCAAAAGTGAAAACAACCTGAATTTGCGCATCCGCAAAGACGGCGCCTACTATTGTGGTGGCGAAAACAAAGGGGAAATCATGATTGACGGCTTAGCCACCATTGAAATCAAAGGCAATCAGGAAGGCAATATCATTATTGGCGAAGGCAAAGGCCGACCTGCCATCGTTAACGTGAAAAGAAATCTAAAAGGCAAAGTGAATTCTCAGCAAAGTTGTGATATTGCCGTCGAAGATGATATTTTTGGCCACATGGACATTAAAGGCAATCTCAAACTTAGCGGACGCAACCTTATTGCATCTGACATAACAGTGAGTGAAACGCTGAATGCTAAGCTCAACTCCGTTATAAGCAAAAAAGACAAGCAAAATACTCTTAAAGCCAAACAAGCGACCATTAGCACAGTGCGCAATAACGTAAGTGACCTGCACACTGCACTAAATCTCACCTTGAAAGTTGGCGGTTCACATCAAGGAAAAATGACGTCAAACACAGGAAATATTGACGCCACAATCACCGAGAATTCCAAAGGAGACATCGCAGCTGGCAATTCAATCAAAGCCGTTGCCAGCAACCTCTTTGGCAATATCACAGCTGCCAATAACGCCAACCTCACCATTAAAGATACTCTAGAGTCTTACCTGCTAAAAACAGGCAAGAATGCAACCGTCAAAGCCGGCACTTTCAAAGGAAACGCCGATATCGGTGGCAAAGGCGACCTCAGCGCAGTTGATTTCGTTAAAGGCGAATTCTACTACCAAGTCAAAATGGATCATGGTTCATTAAAAGCCAAAAAGAATAATGAGCTTGAAATTGCAGTTGCCAAGAAAGGCTCAGTAAACGTTGGACAAAATAACCGCGCCAATATCAAAATTGGTGCACAGGGAGATGTGACTGTAGGCGAATCAAATACAGGTAGCATCATCATTGGCGACAATGGAATAGTTAAAGTGAAACGCGAACAAATGGACGTTATTTACATTGGCGGAACAGGCGATGTTGAAGCCGGCCGTGCGCATAAATCCATCATCGTCAAAAAAGAAGCGAAAATCAAATTGGGCGAAAGCGTGGACAGCTACTACGACGAAGGCGTCATTCAAATCGCCAACGGGCTTATTACTACCATTGGTAAAAATAGCTTTGATATCCAAACAACTTCTGCTGATAAAAACACAAAAGTCACCATTGGCGACTATAACGAAGGAAATATGGATATTGTCGGCACAGCAGACATTGCTGTATCAAGGGACCAAACAGGCAAAACCAATGTTGGCAAAGGCGGTAGCCTTAAAGCCAGAAGCCACTTCGGCAATATCACTTTTGGCGATGCTGCAAATATCGACATCACCAATCTTCTTTGCGGCAACTTATATGTAGCCGCCAATAAAGGTACCACCACAGTTAATATCGGCACAGCCAAAGATGCTAATATGGGTATCTATGGCCTTTGCAATATGAAAACAGGCGATATCAGCAACGATAAGCCCGGCGAAGAAACTATTTTCATTCAAACAGGCTCGCTTATTTCTAAAAACAATATAGAGTCTAATTTTGTTGCCAAAGGCGCCATGCATGTTCAAGCCCGTAATATCTACGGCAATGTGGATATTGGCGACCCTAACAGTAAAGTTGACGCTATTGTTAAAGGAAAAGTAACGGTAGGTAAATAAAGATATTCAAACTTAGCCCTTATGGGCTAAGTTAACTCAAAAAAAAAGCCGCTTTATGCGGCTTTTTTTTTGGACATTACTCCAGACAATCAGAGCAATGTTGCCCCAGAGTAAGCCGGATTTTATTTCAACGCATTTTCCTTAAACCCGAATAAGCCATCAGGCTAAGGTAAATCGCTCCAGCCAAAAGCACAATCGTCGCGCCAGCAGGCAGGTCTTGAGTATAGCTAAGCGCCAAACCACTACTCGTAGACACCAAACAAATGCTTGTTGACAGAGCCATCATTTGCCACAGGCGCCCCGAAAGCCGTCCTGCAGCAGCGGCCGGTAGGGTCAATAAAGCAATCACTAAGACAATACCCACGATACGCATCATCACCACAACAGTCAGAGCAGTCAAACAGAGCAAGAGCAAAGTATAGGCTTTAGTGTTAATGCCGCGCAAACGAGCAAACTCTTCATCGAAACAAACTGATAACATGGGGTTATAAAAGATAAGCCCCAAACTGATGACAATAAAGTCTAATATTAAAATAACCCATAAATCAAATGAAGAAATAAGTGTGATATCACCAAAAAGATAACTCATAGGCTCAACATAGCCAGGCGTTTGACTCAGGAGAATCACACCCGTTGACATGCCAGTCACCCAAATAGCTCCTATCACTGAATCCTCACGCTCTTCGCTATATAAGGTTACGAAGCCAATAATTAATGCCGATAAAAGAGCGGCAAAAGTAGCCCCAAGCAAAGGGCTAAACCAGCTCAACCCATAATTACCTTGTAAATAAAGAGCTAAGCCGATGCCGCCCAGCACACTATGAGCAATGGCTGAAGCAATGTAAGTGATGCGCTTCACGACAACATAAGAGCCAATAATGCCGAAGCTCACACTCGACAATAACCCAGCAATAAAGGCAAACCTTAGAAAAGGGATGACTGGATCCAATAGGGCCTGAAAAAACTCAACCATGATGATGCCCCTGTTCACTATTGCAGCTATGGTCGTGGCGAATCATATTCATATCACCGCCATAAATATCATGAATCAGCTCTCCCGAAATAGCACTTACAGGGTGAACAAGCACACTCTGATTCACACAAACCACCTGATCGACAACCTTGGAGACAAAGCCCAAATCGTGAGAAACGGTCAATACGCTAATTTGCTGTTTAAGGTCTTTGAGTATTTCGTAAAATTGAGATTCCACAGCTGGATCCACATTAGCCGTAGGCTCATCTAAAAGTAGCATTTCTGGTTCACAAGCCAAGGCTCTGGCAATTAAAACTCTTTGCCTCTGTCCACCGGAGAGGTCAGAAAAGGAGCGCTGACTTAATTCGGCCACTTGCATACGCTCTAAAGCTTCCATGGCCGTTTTACGGTCTTCTCGAGAATAAAAGCCCCAGAAGCTCGTGCCTAAACGCCCCATAAGCACAACATCCATCACATTCACAGGGAAAGCTCTATCGTAATTAAGGAACTGAGGCATATAGCCTATTCGTTTTCTCGCCTTAGCTGGCTTACCTCCAAGCACACTGATACGACCTTG
>JADGBV010000068.1 GCA_015231345.1 Planctomycetota bacterium | reverse complement strand
ACCAGCACCAGCTAAGAAAAGCTCAACAATAGATGTGAGAGAAACTGCGCCACTAGTGACTTATGATATTCCAGTAACCCTTGGAGATAAAGCGATTCACCAACCACACCTTGAGAATTTCTTTGACTCTATTAAAGGCAAGGCTACACTGAACAGTGATGGCTTACATACCTTTGAAAGTGAAGCCTGTATTTTTGCTGTAAACGAAGCTGTTAAAGCGAAAAAAGTCATCAATTTCAAACCAGAAGATTTTAAAGTTTAATAAGGATCATAAGCATGAAACATACTATCAAAAATTCATATCAGGCCTTTACTGGCCTCGCACTCATCACCTTTTGCTCCGTCTCCCTCATTTCATGCGGATCTGACGAAGCCACTGCTAAAGAATCTAAAGAAGCTACTGCTAAAAAAGCTTCAACTGAAAACTTAGTGCCCTTAAAATTAGAACTTCCTGAAGCAAAAATCATTGGCACACCAGTGCAAATTAAAGAGAAAAACTTAGACGAAAGCGATGTAAACCGCAAGCCTTTTATGGTTTCCAAGGGTGTTGTTAATGTTGCTAAAGGCAAAACTGTAACCGCTAGTGACGATTTTCCTCTTATAGGTGAACTTGAGTTTGTCACTGATGGCGACAAAGAAACTGACGAAGGTTATTTTGTTGAACTCATGGAAGGAAATCAATGGCTACAAATTGATTTAGAAAAAAGCCACGCTCTTGAAGCTTTACTTGTCTGGCACTACCATGGCCAAAAAAGAGTTTACCGCGATATTATTGTTCAAATAAGCGACGACGCCAATTTTAAAAGCGGTGTAACAACAATCTACAACAACGACTACGACAATTCAGCTAAACTTGGCAAAGGCAACGATAGACCTTATGTTGAAAGAAATGTAGGTAAATTAATTGATGCAAAGAAAACAAAAGGACGCTATGTGCGCTTTTTCAGCAATGGCAATACAGCAAATGCCATGAACCACTACATTGAAATTGAAATTTATGCTAAACCATAAGTAAAAGCAGTTTATCTCTTAATAAAAAAGGCGTGCTCTTTAGCACGCCTTTTTTTTTTATTTAAGAGTCAATAAGGCAGCCATTTCCATATGATAGGTCTGTGGGTATAAATCAAACAAAGCTATTTTGCTAATATCGTACATTTCCCATGATGATATTTCAGCCAGATCTCTAGCCATCGTTGTTGGATTACATGATATATAAAGCACTTGAGTTGAGGTTAGTCCTTTCATGCCATGACGAACTTTTTCGCTTAATCCCCCTCTAGGAGGGTCAACGACTAAAAGATCAATTAACTTTCTCTTGGCCTTCATTTCTTTAAAGAATTTCTCAGCTGATTTCGCTTGTGCTTTTAGATGACTGTAGCCATTAAGAATAAAATTACTGAGAGCCATATCAACCTGAGCTCGCTCTTTTTCAATTAAGAGGACCTCTTTAAATTTATCTGCTAGCATTAAAGAAAAGAAACCCACACCCCCAAATAAATCAACCATATAATTTCCACCAACATCACCCTTTGCCCATTGGCCTAAGTTGTCACTTAAATATTGATTATTTTGAAAAAAACTATTCCCTTTAACCTCGAAACTTAATTCACTTAGTTTTATTTGCGTTTTACTACAATAGTTTTTTAGCTTAGGGTATATTGCGAGCGATTCACCTGACAAAAGCTTAAGTTGTTTAACGTCAGCTGAAAGCTCAGGCAACCATTCTTTTTGTGACTCTAAAAAAAGATTAATCTCATCACTTAAAATAGGGCAATGAGTCAAAGGTATCACCTCATGAGACTTACGCTTATAGAAGCCGATCTCATTGTCATTTCTTTGAAGCTGAACCCGGCGCCTATAAGCCCATTCAGGTGAAGTAAAAAGTTCAATCTCAGGAAGGGAAGTTAGCTTAGCAATTCTCTGAAAGCAATCTCGAGCAATAAGGTCTTTAGCCTTCAGTTGAGCCTCATAAGTTATATGCTGCCATTGACAACCACCACAAGAACTTGCCCCTTTACATTTGGGAATCCGTCGCTCTGCAGAAGGAGTGAGGATTTTTTTTATTTTGGCTAATGGAGTGCCCTTAAGCTTAGAGTATACTTCGACTTCTAACTCTTCACCAGGGATGCCTCCTTCGACAAAAACCACTCCTTGTGTGGTTCGTGCTAAACTTAGGCCTCCATAAATTAAGGTATCTATGGATATTTGCAAAACTAGCCTTACTTAGTCCGAAGAATTTCCTCTAAGATATTAAGATCATCTCGCTCAAAGTAGAGGAGATACAATTCATCGCCCACTTCTAGGTCTCTTGGGCCAAAATGACTACCTGAATCATCCTCTTCTTTAAATTTAGTATGATGATTAAAAGCATATATATTTCCAGAGATAGTCAATTCCCTAACATCCTGAGCAAGATTTATCTTGGTTAAAGAACCATATGAGTGCAAAAAATCATTTAATGGAGGCCTGATATCAACCATATTTGCCTCATATTGTAGGACATCGACTCTTACACCCCTAACATGAACAAAGTCTCCAACACCATAGATGGAGTTCTTTGGCGCATGAACGACGGTATCATCATTAACAATAACAACGACATCACCAATCTTAAAACTACGAAAACTGATCATGGAACTGATGGGACCAGAGTATGCTGAAGCGTATTTATAAGGCAGACGTTCAAAAATAAAGTCGTCTTCTTTCACGAACTTCTTACTCGGATCACCTTTGCTAATGAATGATGCAATAAAATCACCATTTGCGTCATAATATCCACTCAGCAAGACAAAGCCTCCAATTCCCAAGTCCTCAAAACCGTTCAGTTCTTTATAAGTTGTTTGGTCCGATGTGACAATAGTCAAACCCTCAAGTTTAAATGAACTTTCATCAATTAATGATTCTACGGGGCCAGCGATATGGCTGTCATAAATAACATTACTTGCCACTCCAGTAGAAGTTGAACTGTCGATATCCTCTTGTAAATCCACCGTCACATACATACCAACTCTCAAGTCACTTTCTGTGATGTCTTGACCATCACTTTTAAATGAAGAGTTATCAACGTCAATCTCTATGCCATTAACATAAATACTACCAAATGCAGTAATAGAACCACTGACCGAACTGGTTCCCGTGCCAGTGCCATCTACGCTGGTTCCAGTAATGGAATTACCATCAGAGCCACATGCTACAATAATAGCGAAAATGGTGATCAACGCTAAAAGCTTAAGAATAAAATTTTGTTTAAAGATTTTCATTTGATTCAGCATTTGAGTTATCTTGATCATTTTGATGGGATATATCTTCTTGGAAGTAATAGATACCTATTCCTGCACGAAAACGGCCAGTTCCAAAAACTGCATCATTTTGGTCACGGTCATATTTATTCAAAAAAGCAACAAGTTCTTGCAAAAGGACCTGCCCTCTTTCAGAGACTAAATTCTCGAGGCGACCCAATATTTCCATGGGTAAGTTATCACAGTGAGAAGCTAATTGCAACCTAGACTCTTCCTTAGGATTATCCACATTGTGAATCATGGTATTTAGAAGGTCACCAGCTTGCTGACTCATTTTCATAAAAGCTTGAAGTTGATCTTCATTATCAACATACCCATATGAAACAAGACGGACCTTTCCATCTTCTATTTTTCTCACTGAGCCTATGCGCAAAAGCTC
Source organism: Planctomycetota bacterium (assembly GCA_015231345.1). Classification (GTDB taxonomy): domain Bacteria; phylum Planctomycetota; class JADGBV01; order JADGBV01; family JADGBV01; genus JADGBV01. The sequence goes on along the minus strand of JADGBV010000068.1, from coordinate 9,791 downwards.
ATCTAGTATTGCTTTCGGAGGAACTCCACCACTATATTGTTTGACGAGCTCTTCAAAGCCCTTTTCACCTTCCATTTCTAAGTCAGCAGGTTTTCCCTCATGGAGAAATTGACCATCGTGAATCCAACCCGTAATAACCCTTGAAGCACGATTAAATTGATGTATAAAGTGATCTTTACTAGAAAGAGGACTTTCCAATATTTTCTTGATATCCTTACGTGGCACTCCTGTCACAACAGAAATTCTTGAATGAGAGAGTTTTTTACCAGGTATTTGCAGCTCATTCTTTGCTTCTTCCACGTAAACTTTCTTGAGAATACGGTTAAAAGCTTCTAGTGGAATGCCGTTCCTCAGCATAACTTTGACAATAGGTCGCAATAAACGGCCTAAGGTCATCGCTAAAGTAGAATTAAAGTCTTGAACGCTCATTTGTAATTATAAGGACAATTTTAGCATCACTAATGGAATATACAAGCAATATTTTGCGCCAAAAGACACTATTGCTTCAGATTTCTTTCAAATAAGCAATAATTAGCGCAAAACTTGCCTTTTTTCTCTGATTCTTGTCAAAATGAATATGAGAGAAGCGCAATAACTCAAAAAAAACAAGCAAGGTGAATCAAGACCATTATTCTAAACCATTTCCCACTCATTAAGGGGCGCTATAATCATATTTTTTAGTATTTTAAATATGAACCCTTTACGTAAAACGAAAATCATTTGCACATATGGCCCTGCCGTTGCAAGTCGTGAGAAAATCATTCAACTCATCAATGCGGGCATGAATGTTGTTCGTTTCAACTTTTCACATGGCGATCATGATTATCACCGCCAGGGCATTAATTTAATCAAAGAGATCCGTGACGAGTTAAGTATACCTTTAGCTATTTTAGTTGATACAAAAGGGCCAGAAATAAGAACAGGAGTTGAGCAGGAATCAGAATTCATATCTTTTAGCCGAGACGATCAGGTCACACTTACAACGGAGAAATGCATCAATACAGATGAGAGAATCTATATTGATTACCCTGATTTCGTTCGTGACTTGGATGACAATTCAGCCATTTATTTGGATGATGGCCATATTATGCTTAAAGTTCTCTCTAAAACGAAAGTTGATGCCCAGTGCATCGTTATTAGAGGAGGAGAAATCAAAGCTAAAAGGGGAGTCAATGTCCCAGGCGTCCTTATCAACCTACCCTTCTTAACAGACAAAGATAAAGCCGACTTAGAGTTTGCTGCTGAAATGGATGTTGATATCGTTGCATTATCATTTGTTCGTTCTGTCACAGATATCAGATCATGCAGGCAGTTTTTATTCCAACATAATGGGTTTTCATGTGACATTGTTGCAAAAATAGAGAATCCCTTTGCCGTAGAAAACATTCAAGAAATTGGCTTCGCATCAGACGGTATTATGATTGCCAGGGGTGACTTAGGCGTAGAGCTTCCTGTAGAAGAAGTGCCTAAAATTCAAAAAGACATCATAAAAACATGCATGCGCTTAGGAAAACCTGTTATAACGGCGACACAAATGCTAGAGTCAATGACCTTACACTCCCGTCCTACTCGCGCTGAAATATCTGATGTCGCCAATGCGATTTACGACAGCACTTCAGCAATTATGCTTTCGGGAGAAACAGCCAATGGTAATTATCCAGTTGAATGCGTCGAAATAATGGCTAGCGTTGCTTTAAACACAGAGGCTGATATCCATAATAAAGTCCAAAAAGTAGAGTACGATATGAATAGAGGCCAAACCAATGCTTTAGCTAATGCAGCTATCGCAACCGCCCAAAGCCTTGAAGCCAAAGCCATCATTCCTTTAACACGGAGTGGTCATTCAGCAAGACTGGTCTCCAGGTTACGCCCTAACCCAATCATTATTGGTGCCACAAGCTCTGAGCGCACATTCCACAAAATGTCACTTTACTGGGGGGTCATCCCCATTTTACTGCGAAGGGAAGGTCAGAATCTAGAAGACCTTTTTGAAATGGCTCATGGTCACGTAGAGGATTGTGATATTTTAGGAAAAGGAGATATTGTTGTGATGATGGGAGGCTCACCCATTGGAGCAAGTGGTGCAACCAATCTCATTCGAGTCGATTCAATAGGACACGTTGTGACTCGTGGCAAAACTCTCAACTCCGTAGACTTAGATGAGGGCCTTGTTCACCTTTACAAAAATAAGAATTCTGTGCCTGAAGGAAGAGTCTTAGTAATGAAGTACCTGCTGGACGAGGACCTGCCTGCACTAAAAAAAGCCAAAGGCCTTATTATTCAAACTGAACAAGGAGAAGATAAAGCAAGGATTATTGCCCAAGCTCTACAGATCCCTATGATCTCAAGAGCTGAGGGAGTTTGCACAGTTCTGAACGAACGAGAAGCTATTCGTATCGATGGTCACCATGGAATTATATATAGAGTAAAAGAGAAAGACGCTTAACAAAAACCTTTCTATTCCCCAACTCATCTCAATTTACCCCAATACAACTCCGGAGAAGTGATGTTCTCAGACTGAGTATTGTTAAATAAGATGAGTTGGTTATTCTACCATCACATGTCATCTTATCATACAACTTTGGCTAATTCCTGTCCTGACGAGCAAGCTCTCTTTGAATATGTCGATGAACTTGCTGAAGGCAGCGGCGATAAAAAAATCCAGGAGCACCTAGAAACTTGCCATCTTTGCCAGAAGCACATCTCTGATATGGAAAACTTGGCAAATGTTGTCAATTCAGTCTGCAAAGACCTTATTAACCCTCAAATCCCCAAAAAGATAGGCAAGTACCGCATACAATCCATTATCGACGAAGGAGGCATGGGCAAAGTATGGAAAGCTGTTGACCCCTACCTAGATAGACCTGTCGCTATTAAGGTGATGAAGAAACATCTTCTTGGTGAACAAAGAAACCGGGAACGCTTTATTCGAGAAGCTCAAACTTTGGCTCACCTCGACCACCCTAATATCGTCAAAATATACAGCTGTGGGTTTGAAAGCCAGGAAATGTATATTGTTATGGAATTCATCGAAGGAAAGCCACTCTTCACCCCTGGCAAAAGCAAAGTGACACATTTAGATGATTTCCTCATGTTGACTGACCGAGTTGCTGCAGCCATAGAAGCCGCTCATGCAGGAGGAGTCATTCATAGGGATTTAAAGCCTAACAACATTATGGTGGATTCCCGGGGCTGGCTCAAATTACTCGATTTCGGCATTTCTAGGCAGATGGACATGTCAACCACACTCACTTATACTGGCGAATTACTAGGGACAGTCAAATATATGGCCCCTGAGCTCATTGAGGGGGAAGAGGCTTCTATGCGCTCAGATATTTATTCTTTTGGACTTATTATGTACGAATGGCTTAGTGGAAAATCTCTTTTCCAGCAAACCCAGCTCGCAAGTTTGATTGACCAGATCCGCGCCAATGATCTCATTCCCCTGCAAGAAATACGCACTGATATCCCTATCGAACTAGCGAGTCTCATAAATAACATGACTCTTAAAGACCCTCAGAAGAGGCTTTGTGACCTCAAAATAATTCGAAACAGTCTCAATACCTTTAAAAGTCCCGAATTAAATACACAGGAACCTTGGTGCCCACAAGAAGTTTCTTTTACCGCAGCACATGATTCAAATAACCAGGCAAATGACAAATTACCCAATAAACATTTTCAAGCCTTATGTGAAAAACGGAAAGTTCCAAAGGAAGATATGGCCAAGGTTTATGAACTTGCTCTAGAAATGCAACATTCCCTTAAGTCTATTTTTCCCAGAAAACAAAAGGAATCAAAGCCTCACCTCAGCTCTTTTAAAGTCAAAAAAGCAATTCGTAAATATAAAAAGAAGCATGGACACAAATTAACCCTAGCAGACAAACTGGACCTCATCGGCGTTTTGCTTACAGGCATTATTTTTTTACTCATTTACTTGGCTTTTTCATTATTCAGAGCCTAAAGTAGAGTTCGTCCGTAAAATAAGATAAAAACAATCTACCATGAAGACCTTGAACATGTTTTCTTGTTTTGATAATAACTTTCTAAATGCTTGAGATCATTATTTAAAGGACAAGGTCATGAAGTTATTCACAACACTACTAGCTTTTCTTAGTTTCTTCAGCTTCTCTCAATTAATGGCAGAGAGCAATGATCCTCAAGGTACTTATATTGTAGACAGTGAAGCAACACTTGCTGTAATGATGCAGGATGAGAAGTTATCTCAAGTTGGCCAGCAGAAGTTAAGTTCTTTTATCTCTGGCAGATCTAGATTCTCTTATGAATTTCTCAACGATCAACTTTTCTTATATAAAGATGGCAAAAAGCAAGCCGACTCTTTCATGAAAGCCCCAAGCACTCAGGCTGACTTAAGTTACAAAGGCGACTCATCAAGAAACAGCGAGATCACTCTCGATATTACCATGAATGCCAACAAAACCATCAAAATCGACAATTCTAAAGATCCTATTCTTAGCTATTTCGTTTGGAAGGCAGGACAGGTGGAACTCTTAAAAGAAGAGACTGAAGCGAATTCTGGCATCAATAATTCAATTGCGATAGACCCCACTATAGACGAGGATTTTGATTTCTAGCTTCTGCTAGTTTCAGAAGGCAAATTACAGAACAATATTTAGCCTCTTTTTATTCAGGCCACAGAATCAATTCAATAGATCTCTATTTCAAATAGAGAACTTAGCTAAAGAATCACCATCAGGGATTTTCAGCCGAGCACTAGACTGTTTCAATTCATCTAGCTCGTCATTTTCAGATCCGGTAACTAGATTTTTTTAGATCGGATAACAAAATAATTTCATTGCATTTTTTATGAACTCATTAATTTGGGTTGTGGCATTTTAGCTCATGCCCCCTACGGTCTCTATATCATATTGGTGTTATGCTCACATTTAAAAAATTATTGCCTCTTGGTGTTGCCGGTATTTTTCCATTATATGCAAATGACATTATAGAAGTAGAGCTGCGTCAGATCAAAAGCATAGAAGAATTAGAGCAGAAAATCAAAGAAGTTGAACGGAATAAATTAAAAGATGAAGGAGTCGTTTCTAAGCTAGAATGGAAACAAAAGAGTGAAGGAAAGTACAGAAGAAACTCTACTCACAAACTCACCCCTCCCCTTTTAAAGCATAAAGACCTTGTTCCTGACCATACATTTAGTGAGCGCAGGAACTCTCGTTCTCATAGTCATCTTGAAGTCAAAAGCAATCAAGACATTATAGAAGAGAGCCAGGTCAAGAGACAACACAAAATCACTCGCCCTTCCCAAAAAGGCCAAGCATCAAAAAAACAGGATCAAGCTCGAAAGTCTGGAGTAGCTGAAAAACAGACAAAAAAGCTTTCATGGTTGCCTAAGAAGTTCACGCAACGTATAAATCGATCATACGAACCTACAAGCAGCTCTCTTTACGGCAAAACGAATCATTCAGGGCTCATGGGAATGCTACACCTCCCGTCACTTGCAGACACTCATATGCCAACGGACAAGAGTTGGTCCCTAAAGAGCGAGACCTTTCTCGTCAAAGAAAGTTATAAAGGCAGTGACGATCAGCTCTATTACCATACAGATAGCCTTGTTTGGGGCGAGAGAATCAGCTTAAATTACAAGCTCAAAAACAACTGGCTAATCCATGGCGCTACTGGACTTGAAAGTAGAAGCAACCAAATGCTTATTTCTGATCTTCAAGGAGGGTATATTGATGCCGTTGACTCAGTCTCACTAAGCCTAAGCGACACCTCTTTGCTTATAGGTAAAAGTGTAGAAACCCAGTACGGCAGTTTTATACCCCATATATCGACTAAGATCCCCACTGGAAGTAAATCAAAACGAATCTCTTCCGGACATTTGGATTTCTCCCTCGGTTGTTCATGGCGTGGGCCATATGTTGACGCAGATTTATCATTAAATATGCCCGGTGATATAGATGTAGGATCTTTTTCATTAGCTGCCGACCCATTTCTTTCTCTTGATTTAGCTAAGTCATGGAAAGCCGATACTCTTTCTAAACTGGTCAACTATGACATCAGCCCTTACGTGGACCATATTGCTGTACAACTTCATTACACACAGAGCCCCTTTCAAGATTTAGGCATACCCGAATTAAGCTCAGATAGTGTATCTTTATCCGCCCTTTATACTAAGAGCATTCAAGGAATTGATATTGGCTTACAAAGCGGCTTTGGCCTTAGTAAGTCTGCTCCAGCATATGACCTGGGTATTATTTTACGCTTTTAATAGCCAATAGGGCCGTTATTTCAAAAACAGCCCTATCGTTGCCATTAAGAGCAGAAGCAGTATCATCAGTTGCAGGGTCTTTTTCGGCACAACTTGAGTCAACTGAGCACCAAAATAAGCTCCTATCATCACAGCTGGTGTAAAAAAACTAAAGAGCTCCCAGTCCACGTTCCCTTTTTGAATATGAGCGATGGAAGCTGATGCCAACGAAAAGATCGCCACAAAAGATGTTGTCCCTATGGCTATTTTTTCTGGCATTTGCAAGATTAAGATAAAAGCGATGACAATTAACGACCCAGAAATACTCGTCGCACCTATAAAAAAGCCAAGTATCAGTCCGAGAAAAGCAGTCAGTAGGGGCTTATTTTGAAGTCCATGGCTTTCGATCTTATTTTGAGAAAAATAGAATCTACAAATAAGTGCAAAAACAGAGAAAGCAGCCGCAATACCTATGACATAATTTAAACGACAAATGGCATCAATATCTTCTTTATGACAAGCAAAATAATAAGATGTAGGCACTCCACATAAAGAAAATGCCAATGCAGATTTTAGATCAACATTGCCGTTTTTGTAATGTTTATAAGTGCTACTCATCATCAAAAAAACACCAGCCACGCCTACCGTGCCTACAGCAGCAAACTTATCCACACCTATTAGCACTAATGCAGGCGTACCCAGCAAGCCCTTGCCAATAGAAGTCATACCAACGACAACCCCTAATGCCCCTCCTAAAAGTATAGCAGTACAGATAGCAGAGAGTGTCATTGAGGATATGATCCGCTAAAAACACCAGTCAAATAACCAGGCACCATGAATCAAGCTCATAAAAAAAGAGGTCTCGTAGCGACTTTATAAGCACTGAATATTCTTTTCAATATTAAGTAATACAGCCTAACTTGGCAAGACAAGCATTTGCGATCATATTATATTCTTTAATATAAATCTTTGCCAATAACAAAAAAATGACACCTCAGTCACAGGCCAAAAGTCTGGAGTTAGCCAGAAATCAAGCTAACAAAATGCTGCGTAACAAGCTCTCCCCAGAAGGCTTCTGGGAGGGACGACTTTCAAGCAGCGCCCTCTCGACTGCAGTTGCATGCTTTGCTTTAGACCTATATGAATCTCCAGCTGACCAAGAAAGCATACTCAAAGCAAAAAATTGGCTTATAGAGAATCAAAATCAAGATGGCGGATGGGGCGACACAGATAGGAGCAAAAGCAACCTTAGCACGACACTACTTTGTTATTTTTGCTTGAATGGGCGTTATTCAGGGGCTGACCAGGCGCTGAATCATTCCAAAGATTATTTACTTCAGAAAATCCCATCACTTTCAGGAGAAGATATCACAGAAACTCTCCTCAAATTTTACGGAAAAGACCAAAGTTTTTCAGTCCCCATACTCACCATGGGAGCCATATCAGGTTCTTTAGGCAAGAATATTTGGCAATACATTCCACAACTCCCCTTTGAGCTTTCACTATTACCTCAGTCTCTCTACCGCTTCTTAAACTTATCTGTTGTAAGCTATGCCCTGCCTGCTCTTATTTCTATGGGCATTGCTCATCACTTCAGTAGCCCCTCCAAGAACCTACTCTTAAGATGTCTACGCGATAAACTCGTAAAAAAATCTCTCACCCTTCTTAGTCATAAACAACCACAAAATGGTGGTTTTCTAGAGGCAACTCCCCTCACTGCATTTGTGCTCATGAGTTTAATATTCGCAAATCAAAAAGATCATATCATCTGCCAAAAAGCATACGATTTTTTAAAAATATCTCAACGAAAAGATGGTAGCTGGCCCATAGACACTCACCTGAGCACTTGGCTGACCTCATTAAGTGTCAAAGCCGTAGCTCATGACCTCAATTACGAAGAGCAAAGTCGAATCAAAAATTATTTCCGGCAAAATCAATATTTAGATCGACACCCTTTTACGGGGGCAGAACCTGGAGCATGGGCTTGGACACATTTGCCCGGAGGAGTCCCAGATGCTGATGATACCTCAGGTGCTCTTATTGCACTGGCTCAACTACAAACAGGCTCCTCAGATCATAAGGTTGCTTTGGCAGGCCTTAATTGGCTTAAGAATATCCAGAATAGCAATGGTGGCGTACCCACTTTTTGCAGAGGCTGGGGACAGCTTCCTTTTGATAAAAGCTGCCCTGATATTACGGCACATGCCATAGCCGCTTTTGCTCACTGGCAAAAAGACATCATCGTTCCACAAACAGATCAATTTATCCAAAAAGCTTTAGCTTATTTGTGTCGCTGCCAAAAAGATAATGGTAGCTGGATCCCTTTATGGTTCGGCAATGAAAATGCCAAGCAATGCCATAACCCCATTTATGGTACAGCCCTTGTTCTTAGCGGATTGAGTTCACTTAAGGACTCCCCTCTGGCACATAAGCTAACGACGATTAATAGTCATATCGAGAAAGCTATCGATTTTATTCGTCAATGCAAAAACTCTCAAGGATGCTGGGGTGGAGATAAGAACCTGCCTGTGAGTATTGAAGAAACAGCCCTAGCCAGCTATGCCCTATTATGCTGGGACCAAGGAGAGGAAACACATGAAGCTCAGCTCTGGCTTGCTGAACAAGTAATGACAAGTATGAATACAAAGTCGCCATTAAAAGCAAGCCCCATAGGCCTATACTTCTCATCTTTATGGTATTACGAAGACCTTTATCCCTTAATTTTCACTTGCTTAAGCTTGAATCATCCCTATTATAGAAATAACGATCATAACCTTAACTAAGCTCTATCGTGCGCTTCCTCTTAATTTCAATTATTATCATTACCTGCACTGCAGCTTACCTATGGTATACATCAAGTTCTCCGCAGGTTGAGCCAAAGCAGCATATTGGTCAGCATTCAAGCAAAGAACTCACCACAAACAAAAACTGGACCATCTTCCGAAACAATCAAGCTCTTACGGGGAGAGTCGCAGCCGATTTCCCTCCTCGCCTAATTCCCCAATGGACATATCAGTGCAAGGGGGATATTCAATCATCTCCTATTATTGCTGAAAACATAATCTTTATTGGCTGTGAAAATGAAAATTTGTATGCTCTTGATTTATTTACGGGCCAAAACGTATGGCAATTTGAAAGCGACGATATGATTTCTGCCCCCCCTCTATATTTAAGTGCTAATATTATTTTTGGTTCAGAAAGTGGTTCTTTATATTCACTAGAAGCTAAAAGCGGGAAGACGAATTGGGTGCAACGTTTCGACTCAAAAATTAGCGGGGGTGTTAATTACAATACTATCAACTACAAAAATTACTTATATTTTGGTTCCTACGATAATAAACTCTACTGCATTAACGAAGATGATGGTGCAATATACTGGAGCTATGAAACTGAGAATTACTTAAATGGCACACCAGCCATCAGCAATGGCCTTGTAAGCATTGGCGGCTGCGATCAATTCATGCGAGCCATTGATGCTATTTCCGGAGTAGAAAAGCATGCCGTGGAGCTTGGCTCATACATTGCTGGCTCTGCTGCCATTGAAAACTCCATTGCCTATATAGGA
>JADGBV010000067.1 GCA_015231345.1 Planctomycetota bacterium | reverse complement strand
ATCACGAAAAACGCACAAATATTACCCGTGCTTGAACCTTTTTTTTATTAGTCACTCACTTTTTTAATAAACATTAAAAAAATCTTGCATTTCTCATATGTGCATTTAAGATCATCGTCCTAAAACACTTTTAGAAGACAGTGTAAGACTTTCCTTTTTATACCCAATGACAATTTGGAAGACCTAAAGCCACTTGTTATCGAAGACGATCCACTGTTAATTCTTCTTGCGAAGACTTTTCTTAAACAACTGAATTGCCAGAATATCGATGTGGCTGAAAATGGCGAAAAAGCTTTAGAGAAAATGAATCTAAACAAATATGATATCATTTTTATGGATATGAATCTGCCTATCATGAACGGGCCAGAGATCAGCAAAGTTATCCGTTCAGGCGATTCTCCCAATAAAGAAACGCCAATCATCACAGTGAGCGCCAGTGTTTCCGATCAAGCTAAAAAAGAATGCAAAGATGCTGGCATGAATGATTACCTCACCAAGCCCTATAGCAAGCAGCAAATGGAGGAAACCATTCACAAGTGGGTTTAATTTTCAATCTAGATAAACTCAAAGCAGAATCAGGATTCAAAACATATCCCTTTCAGCAAATGTGCCATCAATTCTTGATGAGTTCAGCCGCTCATATAGATGCCATGGAAAATGCTCTAGAGGAGGAAGATCATTACGCTCTTATCAATCATGCCCGCTCTTTACATCGCGACGCCAGCAAAATTGAAGCTGAAAATATCCAAGAAATATCTCTTCTAATGGAACAGGAAAAGAATGATTGGCCCAAGATAAGCCTACAGCTCACTCAACTCAAAAAGGAGCTAGCACTCTTTCAGTCACATATTTCCAGCATTGACTGGGATTGAGCCTTTCGAAAGGCTATAAAGCATTCAGTTCTCAATTGAAGTAGTTACTCCCTTGCCCTAGAGTCAATCATAATAGTAACAGGGCCTTGATTCAGCAAATCCACATCCATATTAGCGCCAAAGACTCCTGTTGACACAGGCCTGCCACTTTTTTCTGCTATAGTTTCCGCAAACTTCTCGTAAAGAGGGATGGCGATTTCGGGAGGAGCGGAGCGCGTAAAAGAAGGGCGAAAGCCTTTTTTGGTGCTTGCAAATAATGTAAACTGAGAGACAACAAGCATGCTGCCTTCAATATCGGCCAGGGAAAGATTAAATTTGCCAGCATCGTCATTAAAGACTCTTAATCCCGCAATTTTATTGGCGAGCCAATCAATATCATCTTGATTATCATCGCTGTGAATACCAACAAAAATCAAAAAGCCCTCTTGGATGGAGGAAATAAGCTCACCCTCAACACGCACTGAGGCATGGCTAACACGCTGAACAAGAGTCCGCATTATTTATAACCCAAAATATAGAATAGAGCAATGCGCTATTACAAGGCAAGTAATAAACGATCTCTTCAAAACGACTACTTGGCTGTCACTAAAGCTTGCTTCTTTTTCAAAGTCTTCAAATACTTTTTCACAGCAGCTTTAGGTTTTTTGCTAAGACCTTGCAGCAAGGGAAGGTCAACAGAATCGAGGTCTGATTTTTGCTTCACCACTTCCAGCAAATGATTCCAAAGTATTGCCGTAAAACGAGCATCATCTAATGCACGGTGAGCATTCTCAATATTGCAGCCCAGATGACTAGCCAAAGTTCCAAGTTTATGATTATGAAGAGTCACCAAGCGACGCGCCAACAACATGGTGCAAAGCACTTCAGGGCACATCTTGATGCCCGCTCTTTCCATTTCGGCTAAAAGAAATCTCTTATCAAAACTAGCATTATGGGCAACGAGAATTTTTCCCTGAACGAAGTCATGTAATGCTGGCATAAGTTCTTCTGGGCTTGGTTTCCCCTCAAGCATTTCATCAGTGATACCAGTGATGGAAGTGATTTCATAAGGGAGCCCAAAGCCAGGGTCCATCAGAGCCGAAAATTCATCAACAACTTGCCCATCACGAACCAATACAGCTCCAACTTCGATCACGCGATCACAATCAGCACTGAGGCCAGTTGTTTCAAAATCAATAACAACGACTTCTGAACAATTCATTTAAGAGTGGTCATCTAAAAATGATATCATATAAAGAAGAGCAAATGCGCTACATCCCTCAATATCAACTCATTGCAAGCTTATCGTCATTGAGTTTAGGCTTCGGAACCTGCTCTTCAGTTTTGAATGTCTTGCGCTTCAACTCTGGCTTAGCTTTTTGCTTCTTATGTTCACCTTGATGCTCACTAGCTTCATGAGTCTTTTCAGGGTGGCTTTGCTGGTAGCCTAAAAAGTAGATCCCCCCAGACAACATGAGGAGCAAAACTGGCAAAGCGAAAAGGATAAGACGGGCTTTCAACGAACTAAATGAATAAGCTTAAAAAATTTGATTCGCTCATAATTATGGCTTCAAATATCAAAGGTCCACTGCAACAGCTTCAAAAACAAAGCTCGATATCGCCCTCTTTAATTCGGTCAGGATGATTGCCGCCTGAAAAAAACTCATACGATCATAAGCCCTCGCCCAACCCATAACTCTATTATGTTTCATTTAAGAAGTCTTATTCTTTCAGCTTTATTCCTAATCGGGCTTTTATTTGCTTCAGTACAAGGCCTGGAAGGCAAAGAGCAGACTGATATAAAAGCTAAAACTAGGCAAAACTGCCTTTGGCAGGTATCACATAAAGATAAAATCATGTACATCCAAGGCTCCATCCATCTTTTAAGAGCTCAGGATTACCCGCTTAATTCTTCTATTATTAATGCCTACGAGCAAGCTGACTCTCTAGTACTGGAGGTGGATATGAACGAAATAACGAAGCCTGCATTTATGATGAGCATGATTCAAGAAGCAAGCTTGAAGGATTCATCTCTTGAGACGGTTTTAGACGAAGAAACTTATCAGTACGCCAAAGAAAAAATGGCTAGCTTGGGAATGAAAATGAAATATTACAATCGGTTAAAGCCATGGTATATGTGCACCACAGTGCTTGTGTCACGCTTATCACAATTAGGTTTTAATGCGACCCTGGGCCTCGATCAACATTTTTTCAAAAAAGCTAAGAAAGACAGCAAGGAAATTATCGGGCTTGAAGAAGCAAGTGAACAGATGACCATCATGAGCAAAGCATCTGGCTTAGACCCTAACCGTTATGTCAGAATGAGTTTTGAAGATATCGACAATATAGAAGAGCAAATGGATAGTCTTGTTCAGTCATGGCGTGAAGGTAACTTAGCAGGTCTAGAGCCACTACTTGCAAGCCTCGATGATTACCCAGAAATCTACAATATTATTCTCAAAGAAAGAAATCACAAATGGATTCCTCAGCTAAAAAAATGCCTACTCTCCGATAAAACTCACTTTGTTGTTGTAGGTGCCCTCCATATGGTAGGCCCTGATAGTATTTTGAAATTATTGGAAAAAGAAGGCTATACGCTAAAGCAATTATGATGGTCTCTATTTACTGAATATAAATCAAAGCACATTTTCTCGAAATAATTTTAGTTCTTCCTCAATTTCAGCGAGTAAGAGCTTATTCTCTTCTGAGTCATTCCGCTGTGCCTTTTCTTCCAATATCTTTGCCTTTGCGCTTAGCCTCAAAGCGCCCACATTTGCAGCAGTACCTTTGATGGCATGAGCTGCTAAGCTCAATCGCTCCCACAATGACTCTGCAAAGCAATTATTAGCTTCGCTTAAGCTATCAGCCATATCTTCCATAAAACCATCCATAATGGGAGCTATATAGTTTTCGTCGCCACCGATACGTGAAAGAAATCCTGTACGATCAAATATGCAGTCATCACGGACCAGCTTAACATCCTCTTCAGCTTCCGGCTCATCACCACTACTCCTATCGTGTTTGGGAGAAGAAGCATTTTCATTACCTAATAACCATTTCTCTAAAATATTATTTAATTTACTGATCGTTACGGGCTTAGGCAAGAAATCATTCATCCCAACCTGCACACAGCGATCTTGGTAATCATTAAGAACATTAGCCGTCATAGCCACAATGGGGACTTGATGGTTGCGCAGTTTGGAATCAGGATCACGAATCATTTCAGTCGCAGAGAAGCCATCCATTACAGGCATCTGACAATCCATCAGGACTAGGTCGTAATGATGCTGTTCCATTAGATCAATGGCCTCCTGTCCGTTATTTGCCAAGTCGGCCTCTAAACCTATTCTATTAAGCATCGCACACGCTACTTCTTGATTCGCTACCTTGTCATCCACAAGCAGAATGCGTTTTTTTAATTCTGCGTCATCTACTTTAAATAGAGTCGCTGCTTTCTTGTCATCCTCTTCTTGTTGAAGCAGTTCTTGAACCTGCTCGTCATCAGCCCTGACTAAAAAGGCGTTAAAACTAAAAGCAGAGCCCTCATCAAGCTGGCTATCTATCGTGATTTCACCTCCCATTAGGCCAACCAAACGATTGGAGATGGCAAGTCCTAAACCCGTCCCACCATATTTTCTCGTAATACTACCATCAACTTGTTCAAAACTACGAAAAAGTTTCTCTTGATGTTCATCTGCTATACCTATTCCAGAATCTTCAACGTAAAAAAGAAGTTCGCTATTCTCTTCATGCTCCTCTTTTAAAGAGACAGCTATTTTAATGTACCCTCGTTCAGTAAATTTAATCGCATTGGACACTAAATTATTCAAAACTTGTTTTAAGCGTACCACATCACCAAGCAAATACTTTGGTGTGGAATCTGGAATATCCACAATTAAGTCTAAGCCCTTTTCCTTAATACTAAGAGAATGCAAACTTATACTTTCATCAACACACTTTATTAAATCAAAGGGGTGATTATCCAAGTTCAACTTACCCATTTCGATTTTAGAGTAATCAAGGATATCATTCAATATGACCATAAGAGATTTGCCACTACTCATTATGGTCGCAATACTATGCCTCTGAGTATCATTTAATGGACTGTCTTTCAATAACTCAGTCATCCCCAAAACAGCATTCATGGGTGTTCTAATTTCGTGGCTCATATTGGCAAGAAATTGACTTTTGGCTCTATCCGCCTTATATAATTCTTGATTAAGCTTTAATAACTCTTCTGATCTCTGCTGAGAAAGTTCAATTTTCGTTTGAGCTAAAGTCAAATCTTTCTCTAATGTGATCTTCTTGATGATTTCAGCCTGTTTTTCATTAAACGCCACAGCCACATCCTCCAACTCGTCTTTCGTCCCCAAAGGAGCAATAGTGGATTCCTTGCCAACGTTAAGAGCTTTAACTTTTTGAGATAACTCAACCACAGGCCTAGCTAAACGATGCCCAATCATCACAGAAACAGAAATTCCAATGGCAACAACGAAGACACTCACAAGCAGCAAGCGCCCCAAAGCATTTCTGAGTGGTTCATAAACAACAGCCTGAACATTCCCTAAAAGAACTTTTAAATTGAGTTCAACAATAATAGGCTGCAGTACTTGATTACCTAAGTCAGATTGTATATACTCTAAAGAGTCATCGAATGTATTGATTATAACTTCATCCCCTTGCCATACTTTATAGTCTATCTCACGATCATGCATCAGGGCATCAGCACAAATATTCTGCATATTAAGTTCTATAATAATAGCTCCCTGAGGAGAGTTGTAGTACTCACAGGCCAACCCCATATATGTCTTGCCATTATTATCACTAAAGCTCTGCCGTTCTCCCGTTGTTAAAAGGGTATAGATCTGTGGGAAAATTTTATAATCAATATTCTCATTAAGACTATGGAAAATCATCTCACCTTGTGAGTCCACAAGAGCTACACTTACAACATCATTCAAACTAGCATATTCTCTCAGAATCTGCTTCAAATAATCACTTCTCCCTTCAGGGTCGATGAGACTATTCAAAATAAAAGGGTTATTCGCCATAATACCCAAGTGTTCACAGAGGTATTCAAGACGATTTTCAATCATTTCATAAGCATAATAAGTTTCGCTAGCAAGATGGCGTTGAGCCTCTTTCTCATACGAAACACTCATCAATATGGACAAAGCGACCATCACTAATACAACAGTAGAAAGAATAATAGCAGCGAATTGACGAACAATTCTCTGCGTAATTCCTCTCTTCCATTTTTTCGGCGTCGTCATTTTTCTTTTAGATCATCATCTTCACTGACAGGAATTATTTCTCCCATAAGATTATACTTGGCCATAATAAAATCGTCCATTGATAAAGCTTCATGATCATGCCTACTAAAAGGCTGCTCATATTTTTTTATTAAGCCATCATACGAAGACATATTCTCAAGGGCATGACGAATATTATCAGCAGAAAGGTCTTCAATCTGTTCTAAAGCCAAGGCTAGAATATGAATTAAATCGTATGCATGTGCCGTACCCACTGGAGCAAAGATATCACCTGCATTGGAACATGTATACTTCTGCCCATAAGTTTCAATAAAGTCAATAACTTTTTGTCTACGAGCCTTCATAAAAGAAAAGGTTTGCAAAAAGCTTAAATCAACCTCTCGAAGCTCTTCTTTGACTTCTTTCCAAAAATAACCACCTGTTATGCCCCAATGTGAAACGACAGGAACCTTATCTTCCATACGTGAAAGATCACGCACGATCATCGCGCCCTCAGGTGCGTTACAAACAGTTATAAGTACATCTGCCCCCTGATTGATACAATTTTTAATTCGAGTGCGGAAATCTTTCTCTCCCCAATTGAACCATTCCACTCCCACTGGTTGCACATTATAAGATTGCATGGCATGCTTAATGGAACGTAAATTACTTCGCCCCCACCCTGTATTCTCTAATAAAAGAGCCACTTTTTGCCCTTTTGACAGTGCATGCTTGACTAAAAAAGGACCAGCATATTCATCTCGCACTGAAAGGCGAAAAACATTATTGGGTTCATAATCATTAGAGACAATATGTGTAGCTGCCGCCCAGGGACACAGGTATATTAAGTTTTTCTCATGTATAATAGGAAGCTCAGAAAGGGTCACTGGACTATGCAAACCTCCACAAACAGCAATGCAATTTTCAAGCTTAGAAAGGTAATGCAAATTATTGATCCCTCTAGCACTCACTCCGCCATTATCCAGTGCGATTAACTTTAATCGTTTAGCGTGAACTCCACCTTTTGAGTTAATTTCCTCAATAGCCATTTCAATTCCTCGCTTAATGGCAATTCCTGAGGGGGCAGACCCTAATGTAAGATCGGCATCCAGGCCTATATAGAGATTGTCCTTGGCTATTATGCCTCGCATATACTCTTGAGTTTTTTCATAACCCTTTTGGTGTATTTGTAATTGGTAATTATGGTAGAGCGGCTCAAGTAACTCCCTGAGCCCCCTCTTATCTTGATTAGTCAACTCTACAATTTTAACCCCATATTTGAGAAGTTCATTTTTATACTCATCATTTTTCTTGTTAGCTAGCTCACGTTGAAAAGGGCTCAGCTCTCTTGCTGTTCTCAGCAAAATCTTTCGGTCATTTGCACTCAACTTATCTAAGGTCTTAGAGCTTAAACAGAATGTGTAAGCAAGGTAAGCATGATTAGACTCTGTTATGTGAGATTGATGATGATGGAATTTCATATTATAAATAGACCCAAAAGGGTTCTCCTGGCCATCAACCACAAATTCAGCCAGAGCCTTCTTAGTTTGGTGAAATTCTATATGAATAGGCTGAGCACCTAATAAACGAAATTGCTTAAAAAGAATATCACTTTTCATAACACGCATTCTTAATGCCTTAAAATCGTCATACTCGATAAGAGCTTTATTGGCTGTAAATTGTTTAAAGCCACTTTCCCAAAAAGCGGCGCCAACAAGTCCGAGTAGCTCCAGGCTTTGCAAAAGCTCATCTCCTATTGGTCCATCTAAAGTCTGGTAACACTGCTTAGCACTCGTAAATGCAAAAGGTAAATCACAAAATTGCAAAGCAGGGTTAAAAAGGCTCAATTTTGCTGTTGGCGGCAAAGCAATATCCAATTCACCTGTGCGAGCTTTCTGGATCATTTGAGCATCTGTCCCTAGGATTTGATTAGGGAAAATATCAATGTGAATCCGCTCATTGCTCTTTCGAGCCACTTCTTGCGCATATTTCAACGCCGCTAGGTGAACTGCTGAGTTTATGGACATATCATGGCCAAGTTTTAGCGAAATATCACCACTGATTTTCTCGCCAAGCTCTTGCTCAACAGCACTATTCTCGCTTGGATCATAACTCAAAATCGCAAATATAGCTATAATCGAAATAGCTATAATCACATAATACCCCTGATCTTTCATTTCACTTACGCCTTTCCCTTACTTCAATTTGAAGAAAAACTCTCATGAGCTCAGTCTACATGAATTATCGCGACTGTGATGCAGTTTCAATAAATATATCTTAAATAATCAGTAATACTATCATTTACAGCTGCACTTTAGCAAAACTGCATAGTAATACTGCCAAAGATTAATTATACCACATTTAGCTGCATCACGGAAAAAGAAAGCCTGATGCGCTTCTATGATTGAGCTGCCTGAAGAAAAAGCATATTTGCTCGCCTAGACGAACTGAAAAGTGCAACAAGCATCATCAATTTCGACACTTTCCCTACTCAGTGCGATTAAAAAAGCCATTAAGTGAAAGGCTGGAAATAAATTCCAGCCTTTCTTATTTTTATTCGCTTAAGCTTTTAGCCTCATTGATCAACGAATTGAGGTCATAATCACCCAAAGTCGTAAGAATATAAGCCCTGGCCCACAGGCGCCCCCCTAGCTTATCCTTCAACTTGGGAAAACGCTGAAAAACCATCCTAGATGATACACTTTTCATTGAATTGATAAGCTTTGAAGGAGTATAAGAAGGATTGCAAGAGAATTTGATATGAACATTATCAAGCTGAACGTTAACAGTAACGTCCATAATGCCTGAAGTGATTGCAAATTCTCTCATGATTTCATGCAATTCTTCTTCAACATTCGGCGTTAAAATTTCGGCATTACCAGATGTTGTCCAGATCACCTGGTAGTCAAGCTTATAATGAGCATTAGAACCTCTACTGCTTTCTAGTACATTTGATTTTTGTTTTGCCATCACTCCACTTATTAGCATAAGAATATATTATATCTTCAGTATTTAATCTTAAAATTCAGGAGTTCAACATCAACATGCATATTTATATCAAAAAATTAGAATAAACGGCGCCTAAATTGAATTATCAACTTATGTTTCAGCATTTTGAATGAATGAAGAAAAGACAGAAAAATAGTCAAAAACACCTAAATAAAGATACAAAACTGAGAAAATGCTCCTAAAAATCAGTTCTAAGCAAGCTTTGAAAGCAACACACAAATTTATTCAGGTACATCTGATGCAATTTCACTTCGTTTCGGAATTTCCTGATCGCCTACACATTCAATCCAGCCATGAGCCCCCAGTTTAAAGCCTAAAGCAATTTTGCTCATCTACAGCTATGTACAAATGAATCATTGACCTTGAGCCTAGCTTCCTTACAATTAACACATAGAAGCTCACCTTTGCGGACAATGCTAATGTTAAGATTTATACATTTCATATGCATATTATTATTCACCCTACAATATTTACACGCTAGCGTGAGCTCTTCAACAAGTCAAATACAATTTGATGCTGATTCCGATGGACAATATGAAGCAACCTTGACTCCATCGGGACTAGCTCTCTTTAACACCGCACCCTCCGCCAATTTACATGTGACAGGCAATTGTTTGGTCACCAAATCCTTGAGCATAGGAACCAACTCAAGTCAATCTAACCTCCATATCAACGGCACGATGGGTTTTAGCTGTAAGAACTTATCATCAGACACTTTATTAAGTGATGATTCAATCTATTTAGTAGACACAAGTACGGGAAACACCCTCTTAACTCTCCCCTATGCAGGGAATTATTTAGGAAGGCATATTCTCATAAAGAAAACCTCACCGAACAACAAATGTATAATTCAAGCCACAGGAAATATAGATGCCTATTCAGAGGTTATTTTAGAGAACCAGACGAGTCTCGGTTATTGTAATGTTATCGCTACAGATAATTATCAGTGGAGTATTCTAAGTATTTCTGGAAATGGAGATATGCTTTCAAGTAGCAATTTAATAGGATGGTGGAAATTGGATGAAGCCTCTGGGAGTAGTGTTTTTTCCGACTCCACTGGCCTTGGGAATGATGGAACGACATCAACACTACCTTCTGGCAATATTGGAGTCACAGGACCTTTAAGCAAAGCGGTTAGTTTTGACGGTGTTGATGACAATATTGAGATAGCCAGTACTGAAAGCATGCGCCTTAATAATAACTGGAGCATCTCTTTTTGGTATAAGAGATTATCATTTCAAAATAGCAACCCTGGCATCCTGAAAAAAGGAAATGCCAGTAATGCAGATGGATACAGTTTTTTTTACGATACTGATGGTGATTTAACATTCAAAAGAAATGGCAATACCTCTTTAGGCATAAACGTCATAATACTCGATGATGTCTGGGTACATATTGTCGTTACACACGAGGGAGGAAGCGCCAAAATGTACCACAATTCTAGTTTAGAAGACACAGAAACTCCTGGCTATGGCACCAGCGTGGGAGGGTCACAACTAAAATTTGGTATTGGGGCGGATTTCGGCAATGGCGTTCTCGACGACGTCAGATTTTATAATAAAGCTTTAAGTCAAGATGAAATTGATATCTTGTATAACTTGGCGAAATAACTTAGGCCAATTGGGCCAAGCCACATTCAGCCCGATATTATATACATATTTCTAAAATTTAACACTGCTCTACGGCTTCGAGCTTATTGTATCTTAGAAAAAATAAATTATTTTTCATTCTATACTCAATAATATCAGCGACCATGCAGATGCCAATACCATGCTTCTCGCTAAACTTTTTAAGAGAAGGCAGTCTAGCGAGCTTACCATCATCATCAATTATCTCACAAATAACAGCAGCAGGTTTCATTCCAGCGAGGAGCGCAAGATCAACAGAGCCTTCTGTCTGCCCAATTCTAGCCATAACTCCCCCTTCTCTGGCCCTTAAAGGAAAAATGTGACCAGGCCTAGCAAGGTCAGTCGCATCAGTGTCATCGGCTACTGCCGTAAGGATTGTCTGAGCCCTATCTGCTGCAGAAATACCTGTTGTGACGCCCTCTCGCGCCTCTATTGAAACAGTAAACCCTGTGCCAAACTGAGAAGTATTCTCGCTGACCATCATGGGAAGTTCAAGCTTATCACACATTTCAGAAGACATGGGGAGACAAATAAGACCTCTACCGTACATGGCCATAAAATTAATCACCTCTGCAGTTACAGCTTCGGCTGCGATTGTGAGGTCCCCCTCATTTTCCCTATCCTCATCATCAATAAGAATAACCATTTTACCAGCTCGAATATCTTCAATGGCCTGGTCTATTGTAAGTATTGGCACGACTAACCTCTTCTAATTATATGAATCATTTAAAAGGGAAGCCCTAAGCCCCCCTTCCATAATATTACATCGACAATATGTGTTATTCGTATTGAAATTTAAATACACTTGATGCAGAATGCTCTCTTTTCATAATTGCAGAAATCCGTTCAACGATTTCTGGGTGCTTCTTCGCAATATTATGTGACTCTTGCAGGTCATTCGATAAATTATATAGGTGAACGGGCCCATTAGGAGAGTCTCCAGCATTGTAGCGAATCGCCTTCCAGTCACCCATACGGACTGCTTGAGTCACCTTTGTGGATCGTGTAAGATGAAACTCCCAATACAAAAACTCATGAGCTTTTTGCCGAGTTCCCCTAAATTCTGAAAACATGGATATCCCATCCAAACCTTTGGGAACAGGAGCGCCTGCTATTTCACAAAAGGTTGGGAAGAAATCCCAAGCAGCACATGTATGACCTGAGACTTTCCCTTCCTCTATCACTTTCGGCCAATAGGCAATGAGTGGCGACCTTATTCCGCCTTCATAAAGATCTCTTTTCGCACCTCTTAAGTCACCATTGCTATCAAAGAAATCTGTCACCGAGTGCTTCATTGGCCCATTATCTGAACAGAAAAGGATTAATGTATTTTGATCCACACCGACCTTTTCTGTGGTATCTATGATTTTCTGTATACTGCTATCTAAATACGTAATCATTGCTGCATAATCTTTTTGTTCTTTCGTCCAAGGCTTTTTAGCGTATATGCCTTGATTTGGAATCTCAAATCTCATATTTTCCAACTGCTCACCATTATCATGTGGAATTGTGTAGGGTAAATAAAGAAAAAAGGGCTCATTGGCATGCTCTTCAATGAAGCCCAAGGTTTCTTCCATAAAAAAATCATGAGAATAATCTTTAGGCTTTGGTGTGTAACTTCCCAAACCATTGAACTTCTCGGGAAGATATACAGGTTTATTCTTTAAAGGAAGTATCTCTCCGTTTTTTATTAGATGATCAGGGTAATAGTTATGGGCCAAGACCTGATCAGTATAACCATAAAACAAATCCCAACCATGATGAGCAGGGTCGCCCGAAGTTCCCACATTACCCAAGCCCCACTTACCTATCATTCCAGTAGCATAACCAGCTTGCTTTAAAGCCTTAGCAATAGTTAAAGTATCTGCAGGAATGGGGAACTGCCCTCCTCGGCCTGGGTTTTGTTTATTGCCACGTATACAAGAGTGACCTGTATGCAAACCTTGCATCAGCGAAGCTCGGCTTGGAGCACAAACTGATAAGCCAGAGTAGAACTGGGTAAATTTCAAACCTTTTTTGGACATATGCTCTAAAGTAGGTGTCTCGATTTTCTTTTGCCCATAAGGAGATATATCACCGTAGCCCAAATCATCAACCATGATTAAGATAATATTTGCCTTATCAGATGCAAATACACTTCCTATACACAAACAAATTGAAAGCATTCTTAAATACTTATGCATTATGAATTCCTTATATAAATAGTAACTGTGATGTGAAGAACAATGATGGAATCAGTTCCAAAGCATAACACCCGACCCTCACAATAAATCAACTGTTAGCTAGAAACACAGAGACTATTATGATTAAAAAATTGCCGAAAACACCTGATAATGATACCAGCCAAGAATAATATTTATCATCAACTGATATCATTACCAGGTGTTTTTAAGGTCATCATGTACATCATATCTAAAGACTTTAACTTTATTTTATATTCTTATCTAGTATCTATGAAAACAAAAAGAACCAGCAGAAAAAAAGCTCATCAAATCCTCTTATTACTGTTTTATTACATTATAATCGCTAACGCACACGCGACGACCACATTACCAAAGGGGCCTGCACAAACACCTCCAATGGGTTGGAATAGTTTTGATAGTTATGGTGTTTACCTACATGAAAAAGCAGCAATAAAGAACGTTGAGGCCATGGCTAAGAAACTTAAACCTTTTGGTTACGAGTATTTTGTCATTGACAATGGATGGTTTGGCGAATACAAATTACAACC
>JADGBV010000066.1 GCA_015231345.1 Planctomycetota bacterium | reverse complement strand
ATTTTATCATCAGCGACAATCTCCAACTCCAAAGAAAAATCGTCTTCTATGGCGATTAAATCTTTTTTGTAATTATTCAAAAGCTCCAAAGCTGCTTCCGGCGTTGTAGCCAATTTGAGAGTATCTTTCTCGAACTGAGGACCATATTCACGAATCTCACGTAATATTCCAACAGCTGTGTGTTTCTTGCTGGGCACCAAACCGATGCCATCACAAACAGGGCATGTTGCGTATAAAGCATTACGCAAACTATCACCAGTACGCTGACGACTCATCTGCAACACGCCTAGTGGACCAATGTGCATAATATTAATTTTGGCTTTATCACCTCGAAAGGATTTCTCAAGCTCCCTCTCAACCTTACTGCGACTGGAAATTCTACGCATATCCACAAAGTAAATCATCACAATGCCACCCACATCACGCATCTGAACCTGCTTAGCAATTTCTTTACAGGCTAGCATATTGAGCTTAAAGGCCGTGTCATCGTCATCTTTGCCTTCTTTGAAGGTGCCACTATTCACATCGATCACCAGCATCGCTTCACACTGATCAAAAACCAAACTTCCCCCACCTGGCAATGGCGCCTTTCTTCTAAAGAGGGATCTCATTGACTCTTCTAGACGATATTTATTAAAAATGGGCGTATCACCTTCATATTGACGTAAGCGATCGACTTGATCAGGCATGCCACCTTTAAAAAACTCTTTCACTTCTTCGAAAGCGGCTTTGGAGTCAATCCATACCTCATCGATATCATTCTTATAGTAATCACGAATCACACGACAAAGCAAGGCTTCTTCTTTTTTTAATACGCCACCGGCTTTTTTAGCCACGAATTCTTTCTGAAGTGAAATCCACTCAGAGCTCAAGTTATTAATATCTGCCAGTAGATTCTCTTCACTAACACCTTCGGCGGCTGTACGTACAATAAGGCCACAATAATCTGGAATTTTAGCTTGAGATAAGACTTTCCTGAATTTTGAGCGCTCTTCCTGAGAGCGAATTTGCTTACTAATACCGCCTTTGTTGTTTCCTGGAGTCAAAACAACGCAATGACCTGCCAAGCTCAAATAGGTACTCACCATGGGAGCTTTCTTGCCAATACCCTCTTTGATGATTTGCACCAAAATATACTGGCCCACTTCCAGGACATCTTCTATTTTAGTGTTTCTAGGGCGACGGATGCGGCCTTTACGCTGTGGTTTTGGAGTGTTTTTATTTTTCTCGGTGCTACCTGAAGCTTGAGCCTTATCCGTTTCAGAGCTTTCTTGCTCAGATGCATCTTCATCTAAAGAGTCCAAATCTTCGTACTCTTCTTCACCTTCCGCAAAATCCATCACAGTTGTATCAACTGCACTATCAATAGAGAGTTCTTCAGGATTATCAGTGTCTGATGCGGATTCTGTGTCTGTAGCTGCGACAAGCGCTTCGGGCGCATCGACTGACTTCGCTGCTTCGGCTGACTCTACTGAGGCAGATGATTCAGGCGCATCGGGTGACTTCGCTGCTTCAGCTGACTCTACTGGGGCAGATGTTTCGGGTGCTCCTGCGGCGGACGCTTCGGACGAATCATCAGTGCCAGGCGCTTCTGTGGATTCAGCATCCTCCAAAATCAACAGCGGCGAGACTATTGCTGCGCCTTGATTATCCTCATCTCCTTTCTCAGGAACTTCCAAATCTCCCAAAAGCATATCGCCCGCCGATGGAGCCAATACAGCCTTAGGGGCTTGGGGCACAGACGCTGCGCTTTCCCTTTCCCCTTTGTTTTCATCCTGCTTGGTTTCTGCAAGCTGAGCAGGCTTTTTATTGCCATCCTTTTCAGAAGCAGAAACCTTGGGGCTCTTATCTTTTTTATTCGATTTTTGATTTTTGGGAGCCGGCGAGCTCTCGGGCTCTTCTTGCTCCTCCCAATGATCAAGCTTTTGACCAGAGCATAATGCGACCCCTCCATCGGGGAAAATCACATCTGATAAGCCTAAAAAACCATGTTGTCCCTTCTCCAATTCCACAAAGGCTGCCTGGAGGTGAGGCTCGATGCTCGTCACTCTGGCCTTATATATATTGCCTTTTTGAAATTTTTTCTGAGATCTTTCGATAAAGAAATTGATGGGTGTGTCCCCATCCATGATGGCCGCACGAATCTCGCGCGGTTCCATTGCATTAAGAATTAGCTTTTTTGCCATAAGGCGCAGTGTAAATTGAGAGCAGGAGGATCAATGCTATATTACCCCCTCTTATTTTTAAAACTAAGATATTATGTTTATTGAAGCCATCGAAAAGATAAATTCCTCCCTCGACCTGAACGTCGAAGAAGCCTCTAAATGCCTAGAACTCATTCTCGAAAATAAAATTTCCGAATCAGATATCATGGCTCTTCTTGAGGCTCTTTGCAATAAGGGTGAGGCTGTAGACGAAATTGTCGGTTTTGCAAAAACCCTCCAAAGCAAAATGGTCAAGGTTAAACTTGAAAGCGAAGCCATTGACCTTTGCGGCACAGGAGGAAGTGGTTTGAGCAGATTTAATATTTCTACTTTTGTTGCCTTTATTTTAGCATCTTCGGGCGTTAAAGTTGCCAAACATGGCAATAAGGGCTCGCGCACCAATAACGGGTCCTTCGATTTGCTCGAAGAGTTAGGCATCAACTTGAACACCACGAGCTCCCAAGAAGAAGAGCTCTTCAAAGAGCTAGGCTTATGCTTCCTATTTGCCCGAACCCACCACCCAGCCATGAAAGCCGTTGGTCCAGCAAGAGCCAAACTAGGCCGAAGGACCATTTTTAATCTCATCGGCCCTCTTTGTAACCCAGGAAGCGTCGAAAACCAAATCGTTGGCATCAGCAATCAAAGCCTAGGCCCAAAAATGGCAGAAGTTATGCTAAAATTAGGCAAAAAGAAAGCCCTCATCGTTTATGGAGAGCCAGGCATTGATGAATTTTCCCTCTCAGGCACAAGCACATATTGGCTAGTCAATGAGGGCAAAGTGAGTCAAGGTAGCATTACACCTGAAGAAATAGGTATAAGTCCTCAACAATACGAAAGTTTGCCCGGAGGTGATTGCACAGAGAACGCCAAAATATTTATGAGCCTGCTCAACAACAACCCCTGCCAAGGCCTACAAAATATGGCTGCGTTTAATGCGGGAGCTGCTTTTTGGTTAATGGATCAGTGCGCCAGCATCAAAGAAGGTTATCTTTTAAGTCTGGAGCTTCTTGCTTCAGGAAAAGTCAAAGCTTGCTTTGAAGCCTACCGGGATCAACAAAGCAAAATCTCGTGATTTATTAATAGGTGGTTACACTTCATTGCCTTCGAGAACCAGAGGGGTATCAATCCAAAAACGACTTCCCTCTCCCTCTTTCGAAGAGCAACGAACCTGTGCCTGAATTAAAGCAGCATGCTTTCGGCAAATAGCTAAGCCCATGCCCACTCCACCATGGCTGCGAGACATGGATTGATCCGCTTGCGTAAAAGGTTCGAATAGATGCTCTCGATCCTCAATATTAAAACCCATACCCGTATCTGTCACCATAAAGCGGTAAACAACTTCTTTTTGACTAAGACTCATCTCACAAATTTGCAATGTCACTTTGCCTTTCTTAGTGAACTTAAAGGCATTACTTAAGAAATTGGAGACGATTTGCTTGATGCGGTAAATATCTCCAACAACCACTCTGTTCTTTTCAGGTTTGAGGCATTGAAAGTCAACTCCTTTATGTCGCGCCTCACCAGCCACAATCATTAAACGATCCATTTCATCGTGCAGATTGAAAGGGACATCGTGGACCTGAGAGGTGTCATTGTCATACCTAGAGAAATCCAGAATTTGATCTATAATGCCCAAGAGATTCAAACCAGACTTTTTTGTTAAACCTAAAAAGGAGATTTTTTCCTCATCCTCCTCCGATTCCAATAAAAAATCCGTCGAACCCAATATGCCATGGAGAGGAGTCCTCAATTCATGACTCATACTACCCATAAAATCACTCTTGGCACGGGAGGCCGATTCAACCTGTAAAATCAACTCTTCAAGCTGGTGATTCATGTTTCTAATGCGCTCATAAGACTTGGAAAGAACTTGGCTATAAGCTAGCGTGGCTTTGATTCTAGCTTCAAGAACATTAGGGTGAATGGGTTTTTCGATAAAGTCATTGGCTCCTAAAGTAAAGCTTTTAAGGATCATACTTTCTGTCGCGTAGCCTGTCATCATAATGATAGGTAAATTTGCATATTTCTGGTGATTGCGCAAATCCATGACTAACTTCAGCCCATCCACCTGAGGCATATTATAATCCATCAATAACAAATCATAAGCATCACTATCAAGCTTCTCCATGACACGCTGCGGGTTCACTAAAAACCCTGCATTGAAGCCCAGGTGCTGTAAAGTCGCACGAAGGGAACGACACAGTTCTGGGCTATCATCTAGTATGAGAATATTAGCATCACGAATTTCTCTTTGAAGCTTTAAACTTCCAATATTATCTCCATCCTCTCCTCTTGCTTCTTTTTCAGCCATCACAAATCCTCACTTGCTGAGGGAATAGCATCTTCAGGCAAAACATCAATTGACATTTTTGCGATAGCTTTTTGATAAGCATCATTGTCACCAAAATAAGCACATTTTTCAATTTCTTTAAAGTATGGCTTTAGTATGTTATAGCAACTTGCAAGATTTTCATGGAGCACGTCTATGGAATCTGAAATCTCTTCACATCTAATGGTGTCAATCTGACTAAGATTATCAAGTCCCCTTTTCAACAATTGCCACTGATCATTTGAGAGTCGAGAGAGCTCTGAACACTCCTCATTAACCTCACCCTTGCCAAGGTACTTTAATAATAGTCGACCAAGTTTATTAAGCTGCACTGGTTTTGAGACAAACTCCTGAGCGCCCATTTCCAAGACCTCTTCATTTTTATCTCCAGAGATATCTGCACTTATTATAATGACAGGCAAGTCATTATACTGAGCATCAGAGCGTATCATCTGTACCACATCCCGTCCGTTAATTTCAGGCATATTCAGATCAATAAAAACCATATCTGGGGACTCTTCTTTTAATCTACCCATGACTTCGCGCCCATCTTTTAAAGCAATACACTCATGCCCCAAATGACTTAACATCCCTTCCATCACTAAGATATTTATATCATTATCTTCAATGTACATAATACGCTTACCCTGCTCAAGAGTTTTAAGCTCTTGATCTGACAGAGTGTTATTTACATAGTCAACCGAAGCCTCTTCTGGCATCACCAAGCCTTGGCCTTTAGCAAATTCAGAAATGATCTTCTCCATGCCGTGGACAGCATCTTGGATATTATCCAAACCTACAATCACGCCTTTAGGGACGTCTTTCATTCCCTCCAGCGTCTTCTGCAACTGATCATTAAAACCTTGTATGGCATTGAGAGGCGAACGCAAATCATGACAAACTCTCTTTATGGATTCATCATGATCATAAGCATCCTGATCAGCTTTTGTACTCATTTTAGACTTAACCACTTCTTCACTTTTCCCTCTCTATAGCAAATCCATTCATCTAAAATGCACCCTAAATAACTAAGAGAAAGAAACTTGCCAGGAATTTTAATCTAGCCCAGATAAACTCCAGGATTATTTAAAATGACACTTTGACTTAGCATTGAACAGAGAGGGCATAACTTGAGGCCCGCCGGGCCCCGCTAGACTCATGATTTACCCCACCTCCTCGGAGCCCAGAAAATGAAGATTGCTCAGAATATAAGTGAACTTATCGGAAAAACCCCTCTTCTGAAATTGCAATCCCTCTCAGAGCAAACAGGCACAGAACTCCTAAGCAAACTTGAGTCGTTTAATCCACTATCCAGTATAAAAGATCGTATCGCTAAAAACATGATCGATGCGGCAGAAAAGTCTGGGGAACTCAAAAAAGGAGGCCTCATCATCGAGCCAACAAGTGGTAATACTGGCGTAGGCCTAGCTTTTATCGCTGCATCAAGAGGCTATCGGCTTATTTTAACCATGCCCGAGTCCATGAGTTTAGAGAGGAGAAAAATCCTCAAAATCTTTGGCGCCGAACTTGTGCTCACCCCCGCTGCCGGAGGCATGAAAGGAGCCATAGAAAAAGCCATCGAATTACATAGAGAAACAGAAGGAAGCTTTATGCCCCAGCAATTCGATAACCCTGCCAATCCTGAAATCCATCGTCATACAACAGCTGAAGAAATTTGGCAAGATACCGATGGCAAGGTCGACATTTTTGTTGCCGGCATTGGAACGGGCGGGACAATTACAGGGGTGGGCCAAACGCTCAAAGAAAAGAAACCCGAAGTTAAAATCATTGCTGTTGAGCCGGAAGAATCTCCAGTGCTCTCTGGCGGGTGCCCTGGCCCTCACCGCATTCAAGGCATTGGTGCCGGTTTTGCCCCGAGCATTTTAGATCAGAAAGTTTATGATGAAATCATTCAAATCGAAGCTGAAAAGTCAGCTCAAATGGCCAGAGATCTGGCGAAAACTGAAGGCATACTCGTAGGTATTTCTTCGGGCGCCACAACAGTTGCAGCCTTAGAAGTTGCTAAAAGGCCTGAAAACAAAGGAAAAACTATTGTCGCTCTCCTGCCTGACACGGGCGAGAGATATTTATCCACCTGGATCTTTAACGAAGAAGGAGAATAAGTGAGTCAAAATCTAAAATTCGAAACACGCTTACTACACAGTGGCAGCCCCGTAGATGAAACATCTTCCCGTGGTGTGCCTTTACACCGTACAGCCGCTTACCTCTTTCGCGATACAGAACACGCCGCCAATCTTTTTGCTCTTAAAGAACTGGGGAATATCTACACTCGTTTAATGAACCCAACTCAAGCGGCACTGGAAGAAAGAGTCGCCAGCCTTGAAGGCGGTGCTGCAGCCTTGGCTGTCTCTTCTGGCACAGCAGCCATCCACTATACTGTCATCAATATATGTAAGCAGGGCGATGAAATTGTTGCTGCCAACAACCTCTACGGAGGAACATACACAATGTTTGATGCCATATTACCTGATCATGGCATTAAAACAAATTTCGTCAATATTAATAATCCTGATGAAATTCGTGCCCAAATAACCGATAAAACCAAACTTATTTTTACAGAGACAATTGGTAATCCCGTTTTGGATGTCACCAACCTAAAAGCCGTTTCCGAAGTCGCCCGTGAAGCAGGCCTACCACTAGTTGTTGACTCCACTTTCACAAGCCCTTACCTCTTTCGCCCTCTTGAACATGGAGCGGATATTGTGGTTCATTCTCTCACCAAATGGATGGGCGGACATGGTGTTGGCATTGGCGGTATTGTTGTGGACTCAGGAAAATTTGATTGGACCAACCCTAAATTTGCTCTTTATAATGAGCCAGACCCCTCATACCATGGTTTGCGTTACGCCCATGACCTAGGCGATTTAAACCCTCTCGCTTTTATTTTGCGCATGCGTTTAGTGCCGCTCAGAAACCTCGGCGCTTGCATTAGCCCTGATAACGCATGGATGATGATGCAAGGCATTGAAACTCTCGCCCTAAGAATGCAAAAACATTGTGATAACGCTATGAAAGTGGCCGAATTTCTTTCTAAGCACGCGAAAGTTTCATGGGTACGCTACCCCGGTCTTGAAAATGACCCGGCTCATCAGGCTGCTAAGGAGCAATTCGAAAATGGTTTTGGCGGCATGGTTGTCTTCGGCATCGAAGGTGGCTCAGAAGCTGGCTCTAAATTTATCGATAGTCTTAAGCTCTTAACTCACCTCGCAAATGTTGGCGATGTGAAAAGCCTTGCTATCCACCCGGCCTCGACCACCCATTCACAGCTATCTGTCGATCAGCAAGCAGAAGGAGGCATTACGCCTGACCTCGTTAGGTTATCCATCGGCATCGAAAACATCGATGATATTATTGCCGACTTACAACAAGCCTTAGGCTAAATCATAAAGCAAATATCTAAACAAGCAGGAATGAGACTTTTATTTCTGCTTGTTTTTTAAGAAGAATAATCCCAAGAATAATACGAGTAATACTCTTCAGACGAGCGCTCTTCTTCACCAGGTGGTATTTCAACCACGCCATTACACTGCGCCAAAGCCCTTGAACTTAATGGGTCATCGAAAGCTAAAGCATCAGCCTTAACACCTTCTTGGCCCCATTGTTTTTTCACAGCAAGAAAAGATACAGATGCTGAGTGAGGTTTAACGGACTTCACTAAGGCCAAAGCTTTTGGGGACTCTTGAGTCCGCCCAAAACACCTCCATAGATGAGGAATCACAAAGCGGCAAAGCCCAGCCATAAGAGCAACAGGGTTACCAGGCAAAGCAAAAATAGGCAGGCCATCTTTTTCGGCATAAACAAAAGATGAGTCTGGTTTCATATTGATGCCGTGAATCAACACTTTTGCCTGTACATGATCTAAAACTGCAGGCAGGTAATCAAAAAGGCCATGACTATGCCCCCCACATAAAATAATAATCCCTTTCTCTTCAAGCAGAGCTTCCATTTGCGCCACAGCGTTTTCACTGTTAAATTTAAGTTGCCTATATTCAACCTCAAAAATCCCTTGTTGCACTAAAGCTGCAGCTGCAGCATAGGTATTTGAGCGACGTAACTGATAATTCTTTGGGCTCTCTTTCACACTCACTAGAGAATTTCCAGTGCCCACTAGTACAACAGGCACCTTAGCAATAACAGGGAGTTCAGAACAGCCCACTAAAGCACAAAGACCCACCAGTGCAGGGGTCAGCTCTTGACCCTGGCAAGCTAAAATATCTCCCTCTTCATAGTCTCCGCCCATAAAAAGCACATGTTTATCTTGTGGCCCATCAAACTGATCATTCAAACAATAATATCCATCAAGAAGATCGATTTCTTCCTGAGGAATCACCATATCACAACCATCTGGCAAAACGGCGCCCTTAGCAATTTCTAGGCAGCCCTGGGCATCCATAAGGCTGATGGGAGGGTAGCCCATTGGCTGAACCCCTTGGAGTAAAAATTTCTTCTGTTTACCCAGAGCTTCACGGGCAATAGCAATTCCTTTAACAGCTGCGCAATCACAGGGAGGCAATGGGCGATCAGATACAATATTTTCTGCCAAAATGCGACCACAAGCATCCTGTAAAAGAACCTCTTCGCTGGACCAGTCCAGCTGAAGAGTTCGCAATATTTCATCTGCTTCACTGACTTCGTGCATATTATTATTTTCTCATTTTTTAGATTTATACTTTAAAGCAGTCACGGTAGTTGGCAAGAAAAAGCTTTTAAGGGTTTCAAGAATCTCTTTACTCCTTAGCATATCAGCCAATTCACCGTTAAGGACTTATGCCTCCCGTCAAATTAACCCCTGAAATTCTCGCCAAATATGACGTAGCTGGCCCCCGTTATACCAGCTATCCCACAGCCCCAGAGTGGAAGGATGAGGTCAAAGAAAAGGAATACCATAAGCACCTCGAGAAATGTGGGCAAAACGACAAGCCCCTATCCCTCTATTTTCATATTCCTTTTTGTGTCAGTCTTTGCTATTATTGTGGCTGCAATATGGCCATCCGCAAAAGGTGGCCCAAATATGGAGATGAGTACCTAAATGCTCTTTTCAAGGAAATGGATCAAGTCTCAAAACACTTGGGAGCAAAGAAAAGAAGCTCTCAACTACACCTAGGCGGAGGCACACCAACATTTCTCGATAATACTCAACTCCAAGCCCTCTACGAAAAATGTGATCAATACTTCGATATCGACCCAAATGGTGAAATCGCTGTCGAAATCGAACCTCGCAATGCCGACCCCGAACAAATTCGTTTGCTCAGGAAATTAGGTTTCAATAGAATTTCCATGGGCGTTCAAGACTTTGACCCCAAAGTTCAGGAGGCCGTAAACCGCGTAAACACATACGAAGAAATCAAAGATCTTATGGCACTTTGCCGAGAACTGGATTTCAAATCAGTCAATATAGACCTCATCTACGGTTTACCTTACCAAACAAAAGAGAGTTTTGCACTCACGGCTGAAAAAATGAACGAACTTAAACCGGATCGTATCGCCATGTACAGCTTTGCTCATATCCCTTGGGTGAAGAAGCATCAAAAGCGTATCCCTACTGAAGCCTTACCAAGCCCAGAGCATAAAGTACAAATATTTTTGGAGGCCACAAGAATATTATCCGAAGGGTCTTTCCAAGCCATTGCCATGGATCACTTTGCTCTCAAAGAAGATGAAATGGCATTGGCTTATTCGGAGGGAAAACTCAACAGAAACTTCATGGGTTATACTCTTCTTCCCGCAGATAATTTTCTTGGCTTTGGCGCCTCCTCAATTGGCTATATTGAAGGCGGCTATTTTCAAAACCACAAAGATCTACCCGAGTATTACAATCATATCAACAGCAACAAAATGCCTTTAGACAAAATGTGCATACTCAATAAAGACGATCTTCTTAGGCGAGAAATCATCAATACCCTCATGTGTCGTTTCGAGCTGGACATCGAATCTTTCGAAAAAGAGCACGGTATTAGCTTCACAAAAACATTTGCATTCGAGCAAGCACACCTCAAGCATTGCGCAGAAGATGGCCTGTTAAAAAAGGATAATACTAAGCTTATCGTCACCGATTTGGGACGATTATTCTTGCGTAATATCGCTATGGGCTTTGACACTTACCTAAGAAAGAAGGATGGGTTTCAGCGATTTTCGCGAATCATATAAAAATACATTTTTGTAATATTGAGGCATATTCTGCTCTTGTCCTAAAAAATACTTTTTTTTTTGAAAGAGTCCGTATAATGTCACCATGAACATCAGCATCAAGTGGAAAATACTGGGCGCATTTGTCCTGGCAATGTTTCTACCCTTCTGCCTTCACCTTGCTGGGTTTCATCCTTTTGTTTGCTTGGCTGTCGGCGGAGGCTTTGTTCTATTACTGGCAGGTTATATCTATTACCGCATCCAGTTTACCTTGGATGTTATTAAAAATAAGCTCATCCCTTTAGGCCATAAACCACCCAAATTCACAGATACAGCGGTTAGCCTTTTTCAAGATGAGCTCTCTGCTGCCATGGTATGGACTGACCGCTTTGTCGCCACTCTTGAAGAAACAGCGTCTTCTTTTGACACTCAACATGGAGACCTCAAGCCTATTGAAAGTGGCGAACATCATGTATTTCGTGGCAATTTGAGCACGGGAGACCCGACCATTGCCCCTTCGGTCAATTGGAAGTCGACCATCGAATTTGGTTTAGCCATCCCCTTATTTCCACCTAAAAGAAATGAGGAAATATTTCAGACATGCCTTAAATCTTTAAAAATTAAATTAAAAAAAATGAAAGGCCTAATGGCCAATACAAATGCTCATGGCATTATTGATTTTCAACTTTATTTTCTTGACGATCAAAACTTCCTCGGTGGTTTTGCTACTCTCAACAAAGACGGCATTGCTCTCGATGTTGTTCTAGAGTCACTCTTTCAAGACTTTATTCAAAAGCTCGAAGCGGCAAAAAGCGAGTATATCAGAAGTCGCACGAAAGATTTAGTTGATTTGAAAAACCAACTTATCCAAGAAGCCCTCTCCTTACTGAACGAAGATGCCAGCCAAGATAGTCGCTTAAAAGGACGCATTATTCTTGTCTCGCACCTATTACCTTCTGAAGTACTGCAATTTCATCGCTGTGGAGTTGCAGGTATTATTTCAGAAGAAGGAACACCCTCATCACATACACAAATACTTTTAGAATCTTTAGAGATCCCTTCCATCTCTGATTGCAAAACACTAGGCACCATACCTGACGGAGAAGACATTGCCATCAATGTGATATCCAAAAAAGCCATCGTAAACCCCAACGATGAAGAAAGACTAAAAGTTGCTACTGCCTTAGAGAAAGTACGCTCCAACCCTATCATCAAAGAAGCTGTTAGCTTAATCTCTGATGAACAAATTATGGTGAAGGCAAACATTAATATGTCCCATGATGCTTCACGCGCCAAAATATATGGGGCAGATGGTGTTGGTTTATTCCGTTCTGAAATAGCTTACTTAGGTCGCCCTGAGCTTCCAGATGAAGATGCACTGCTGAAAAGCTACAGTGAAATCACAGATGCTTTTCAAGATTCGCCTGTAACCTTTCGTATGCTAGACATTGGTGGAGATAAACTTGTCGGTGTACGCCAAAGCCAAGAAGACAATCCCTGCATGGGCAGAAGGTCCATGCGTCTACTCAGTGCTCACCCCAGACTTTTTGAAACTCAATACCGAGCCATGAGAAAAGCAGCTCATAAGCAAACAAACATCATATTCCCTATGGTCAATGGAATGGATGAGCTGGATGAAATCATGGGTGCCATTGAAACATTCAACGATAAACTCAACCATGAAGATCAAGAACTCTGCCCTGTAAAATATGGTATTATGGTGGAGGTTCCTAGTATTGTACAACGCTTCGAAGATGTGGTGACTCACTTCGATGTTTTCAATATCGGCACCAATGACCTGACGCAATACACTTTAGCTGCAGACAGGAATAACCAGGATGTTGCAGGTTACTATTCATCTCTTCACCCTGCCATCATAAGTATGATCCATAAGATCTGCACCATCGGTCAGGAACACCAAAAAGAGATTTGCCTTTGCGGCGAAGTCGCTTCCGATCGCAATTTGCTTCCCCTATGGTTGGGACTAGGCGTAAGACAGTTCAGTGTTCCCTTTCGCTACATCCCTGCTGTAAAATGTCTGGCCAGAAAACTTGATATCAGCCAATGTAAAGCACTTGCCGACAATGCACTTAAAAGTTATTCCGTAAGCGATATAGAGAGAAAACTTGCTGATTTTCACCGCTCTACTGTTCTCTAGGCATCTCACTGAAATCAACTTCTTTCATGCTGAGTGAATAATCAGTCCCACTGCTAGACTGGCACTACGGGTTTCTGCAGTCATGCAGCCTGATTATTTTCCTTGCCTTCCTCACTAAACTTGTCAACAGCAAATACCCAGTCACTAGATTGGCTACAGAGCCAAAAGGAATCTTACGGATTTCTTGATGTTGGCTTCACCTCCTTAAAGCCTGACCCTCATTTTATAGTCTATGAAGATTGGCTTAGCAAAGGCTACCATGGCCCCTTGGAGTACATGACTCGAAATAACGACAAGCGCGAAGACCCAAGGCGTCTAGGCGAAGGATTGAAATCTGCTTTTGTCTTTCTATTTCCCTACCCAAATGACTTTTCCTCTCCTCATATTGCGCGCTATGCTCAAGGAGAGGATTATCATCATGCCATAAAAGAGAAACTCTTTGCTTTATCTGAAAAATTTCACAGAGAAGTCTGCTCTCTTGATCACGAAAAAATCTGCATAGATACAGTGCCCCTTTTAGAAAGGTCCTTAGCCATTCAAGCTGGTCTCGGTTGGAGTGCCAAAAACTCATGCTTGCTCAATCGCAAACATGGATCCTTTCATTTCATCGCATGCTGGCTCACGAGTTTAGACTTGGTCACCCATCACTCGGCTAACTCCAACCATTGTGGAACCTGCACCCGCTGCCTAGACGCTTGCCCTACTGATGCTTTTGCTGCTCCAGGAATCCTCAATGCTCAGCAATGTTTAAGCACTAAAAAAAATAAAAA
>JADGBV010000065.1 GCA_015231345.1 Planctomycetota bacterium | reverse complement strand
AATATGGGGAGTGTGTTTTGAGGGGGCTTCGCGTAGCCCTCTTTCTAAATAATCTTCAAGACTATCGCGGTAGTTTTCGTGGGCGCAATTAGCGATAATCTTTCTCGCTTTAGCGACGGGGCAAAGTCCTCTTAAATCAGCTAGGCCTTTTTCTGTCACTAAGACCTGAACACTATGCTCATTGTGGTCGACATGACTGACCATGGGTACAACAGCTGATATATCCCCACGTTTTGCCGTTGAAGGTGCCATAAATATGGAGATATAAGCATTACGACAGAAATCGCCACTGCCACCAATGCCATTCATAATACTCGATCCCATAACATGAGTACTGTTGACATTGCCAAAAATATCCATTTCCAGGGCTGTATTCATGGCAATAATGCCAAGACGGCGGATGATTTCGGGGTTGTTGGACATTTCTTGCTGACGGACCACAATGAGCTTTTTCAGTGTCTCTATTTCGTCAAAAAATCTTTTTTGTCCCTCGGGGGAAAGAGTGAGTGCAGCTGTCGAAGCAAAATTGAGCCGATCTGCATCATAGATATCGAAGATGCTATCTTGCACAACTTCCGTATAGAGTGTGATGGGGTCAATATTAGGATAGTTAGCCATACAGCCTAAAACTGCGTTGGCGACATTACCTACTCCTGACTGATATGGTAGGAAACGTGGCATGCGCCCGACTTTTTGTTCATGCTGGAGAAAATCCATCACGAGCCCTGCTATGGCTCTAGACTTTTCATCGGGTTCTTTGAAGGTATGTGAAACATCTGGTTTGTTGGTGACAACCACACCGCAAATTTTTTCAACGGGGACTCTTACAAAGGGAGCCCCTATGCGATCGCTTGGATCGAAAACTCGAATGGGCATCCTTTGAGGGGGTGATTTTGGGACGAAAACATCGTGTAAGCCTTTTAAATCTATGGGCAGGGATTGGTTGAGCTCGATCAGAATTCGATCAGCTGCTTCAAGGAAAGTGGCGCTCATTCCCCCCGACATGGAAAGGTATATTTTGCCATCGTTAGTGAGGTCTACAGCCTCAACGATGGCTGTTTTACACTTGTCGATGAACCCATAGCGGAGGTACTGGGCTAAATGAGAAAGATGAAAATCCGTAAATTCAATTTCGCCAGCATTGATGGCTTTGCGCATATCCGGGTGGGATTGATAGGGGACGCGTTTTTTAAGAGCTTTGGCTCTAGTAAGAGCCCCATCTAGTTCATCTCCTGTGCTGGCACCAGTGTATACAGAGACTTGAAAAGGAATATCCTGTTTATGTAACTCTTCGGCTCTTTTGGCTAAAGCCAGTGGAATGGCTTTGGGGTATCCAGCAGGTGTAAAGCCAGAGGTGCCTAATACTTCATTATGTTCGATTAGATTAGCTGCTTCTTCTGCAGTCATCTGTTTTTCGCGAACTATTTGGCTGAGCATTTTGTTATGTTTGAAGGGTCTATATTAAAAATCCTAATAAAAAAGCATGCCAATCTCGGCAGCTCAAAAAACTGTGCAAGTAGCGCAAGCCACTTTTCTACAGTATTATTGTGAGCACAAAAAAATGCAATGAATTTATTTATTTAACTTTTTTTTTGAAAGTCAATTTAAATGACAAGCGGCCGTTAAATAATTTGCTAAGAGCTTATGTTGACGTATTTGATCAATCAAATAGGAGTTATCTCGTTGAATTTCATGCATAACGAGACTAGTATGCAGTATATGAATAAGTGAAATTTCTAATTTACTTGCTTTCTTCCATATCAAAAAGCATAGCAAATAAGAGACTCATAAACCCAGTTGAGATAAAAAGGGCACTAAGAATTGAGCGTGGTCCTGAGACGGCTGCACCGGTGAGGAATAACTTATCAAAGAAAAGATAAAATCCTAAAGCTAATCCAGTGGGCAAGAGGACAAATGAGAGGAAGTAGAAGAAAACTAAAGGGTGAAAATCGCGATACAGGTATTTAAAGCGTAAGCGCCATAAAAAACTGCGTAGTAACATTGGGGATACTTTTAATGCATAGTTGACACCTTTGATTTGAGATTGTCTTTCTCCTGGAGTATAGACTGCCGTGCGGGGGATTTCTTTGATTCTTTTGCCATAAGCATTCAGGACAATGAGAAAGCTCATGGGGTAGCCATATTGTTTCCAGGCATTATTCCAGTCAATGGTGTCAATGGATTGTTTGGTGATGGCGGTAAATCCATCGACAACATCCATGGTTTTGTAATAGCCCGAGGCGATTTTTGTCAGTGCAGTGATAATCCAATTGGCGTAAAAACGAATCTTTGGCATTTTACCCCAAGTGTCATCGAAGCAGGACATCAAAAAGCGATTGCCTTTAGCACAGTCGCATTCGCCAGCTAAAATGGGTTCGAGTAGATTGGGGATTTCATTTAAAGGAAACTGGTTATCTCCTCCTCCCACAACAGCGATATCGATATTATCTTTGCTTGACTGTAGATAGCCTGTTATGACAGCTCCTCCAGGGCCCTGGTTTTCTGTGTGTTTTAATAAAACAACGCGCTCATCTTTAAGTTGGTATTTTTCTACGACGGCGTTCTGGTTGTCAGGGCTGCAATCGTCGACGACATATATTTTATCTATATAGTCAGGGACGCTTTCGATGGTGGGCCCGACAAGTTTTTCCTCATTATAAGCAGGGACAACAAATGAGATACTTTTTCCCTTATACATAAATAACCATTAACAAGAGTGAACTTGATTTATTTGCGAACGATATAATTGCCTAAGTAAAGAGTATCCATCCCTGTGCCAAAGAAGTTGCGCACGGCATCTCTCGGTGAACAAACAATGGGTTCACTCATGACATTCAGACTTGTATTGAGCACGACGGGTACACCAGTGAGTTTTTTGAATTCAGAAATGAGTTTATGGTAGGTGGGGTTGGTTTCTTGACTTACGGTTTGCACTCGTGAAGTGCCATCAATATGAGTGACTGCAGGCACAACATCTGGTTTGAGAGAGCGGGACGTCAGGGTCATGAAAGGAGTGGGTTGGCTGACTTCAAAATATTCTTTATAGTCTTCCACAAGAACACTGGGCGCAAAGGGCCTGAAATCTTCGCGGAATTTGACCAACTTGTTGATTTTATTTTTCATTTCGGCATCTCTAGGATCAGCCAAAATTGAACGATTACCCAATGCTCTAGGGCCGTACTCCATGCGGCCTTGGAACCAAGCGACAATATGACCTTCGCTTATTTCTTTGGCGGCGTCTTTTTCGGGAGTTTCAGTGTATTCATATTTGATTTTGAAGAGCTCCAAAGTCTCTTTGATTTCTTCATTTGTATGTTGGGGACCTAAATTGGCGTGGTTGAATTTGATTTTACCAATGCCAGCTTCTCTGTGCATGACTTCTGCAGCAGCTCCAAGGCAACAGCCAGAGTCCCCTGCGGCTGGTTGAATAAAAATATGATCAACGTAAGGGAGTTGCAGAAGTTCAAAGTTCATAACGCAGTTGAGTGCTACGCCTCCAGCTAAGCATAAATTAGTGCTTTGACTGTCTTTGTGCATTTGGTCGACCAAGACTTTAGAAGCTTTTTCCAGTTGTTTCTGGGCGCTAGCTGCTAAGTCCATGTGCCACTGGGTGATGGGCTCATCGTATAATCTGGGTTTGCCAAGGAGTTTGGCCATTTTATCGCTGAAAAGTCTTTCTTGGCGTGTTGAGATATCCGTGGAATAAAGTTCGGGCTGAACATTGACTTGAACCATTTCGGGGTTCAATTTATAAGTCCCTTCCTCTTCATCGATATGCAGGATTTCATCAAAACAATCAAAATTATCATTTCCATAGGAAGAAAGTCCCATGACTTTATATTCATCATTGGTGGCCTGGAAGCCTAAAAACTGAGTGATCATACCAAAATAAAGGCCTAGGGAGTTTCCTCGATTGAAGTTCTTTATCTCTCTCATTTCATCTCCATTAGCAGAATGGAGTACGGTGGTTTTGGAATCCCCTGAATAATCAGTTGTAAGGATCATGGAATTATCAAACTTTGAAAAGCGGTAAGCGCTCGCAGCGTGAGCCCTGTGGTGATCGACCAACTTGATTTCTGGGCAGTAGCCGAAATGAAAGAGAATAAACTCTCTCACTCTCTCTTTTATATATTTATAACTACAAAGGGGGAAGGCAATAAAATCCACCTCTTTCATGGTTATGCCTGCTTCTTGCAGGCAATACTTGATGGAGCGGTTGGCGAGGTAGCTACGGGCGTGCTTTTCGCGTCGAAACCTTTCCTCTTCTGCAGCAGCAATGATTTCACCATCTTTAAGCAGTGCAGCTGCTGAGTCGTGGTGGCCGAGTTTGAATCCGGAGCAAATACCTAGGACGTACATTAAATACCCATATAGCGGAGTGATAGGCAGTGAAACTGCCTGGAATTGGGGATGTTAGAGATGGCAGTCCTCAAGTCAAGGGATTTTCTTAGAGTCTTGAACGTGTTTTTTGAAAAAATATAAGTCGTTTTTGTGTGGGAATCGAAATTACAAAAGTGAAGCCCAGAGAAGACTCTGAAGCTTAACTTTCGTATCAGTATTTGTCTGTCAATAATCCCGGACTTACTTAATTAAATGCACGGCTGCATTGGCAGCACCATGCAGGCTAATAGAGTAATTCTTCACAATATAAACAGGTACTTTCTTTAGTAGAGGCCTAATATTGCTGTTGTAGTTTTTTTCAAATAATTGCATAAAGAGTTGGTCTCTTTCAAACCAACGCATATCTTTACCTGCAATTCCTCCAGCTAAATAGAGACCACCATAGGGCAGGAGAAGGGCACTTGCATCGGAGCAATATCTGGCGAGCATGCGTGTGAACAATCTCATAAGATTGGCAGCAGCTTCATCGCTGTCCGAAGCCATACTGATAAGCTTGGGGCGATTTCTTGGTTCCGAGTCTTCGATTTTTTGCCATGCTTCGTTATTGGGTGCTTTGCCACTGTCTTTATAGAAGTTATAGATATAGCCCATTCCTGTTCCAGAGACAAAGAGCTCTGCTCCGCAGGGTACCCCTTGTGTTCTCTCCATGTATTCGGCAAGCTCTTTCATTTCACTATCATAGGGTGGGAAGGTCATGTGTCCCCCTTCAGAGCTTGAAGGAATATATCGGCTTCCATCCCAGACTAAATATGA
Organism: Planctomycetota bacterium; assembly: GCA_015231345.1. Taxonomy (GTDB): domain Bacteria; phylum Planctomycetota; class JADGBV01; order JADGBV01; family JADGBV01; genus JADGBV01. Next base: position 8,487 of record JADGBV010000065.1, on the reverse strand, counting down.
GACGCCGAGGCCAGTGCCTGGGCCAACAACCAGTTTAGTTGAGTTTTTAGGTTCGGGAGTAGAGCCATCTAAATGAGTGAGTGGGTGGATTTGTGATGGGTCTGAGTGATCTAAAGTGAGAACTCCGTAGCTAATGGCTAAAAAGTCATTGATGACTTGTAGTGGAATCCCTAAATCTTGGCTAAGTTGATTACCATCAATGTCCCAGGTACAATTGGTTAAGGTGCAATAGTTTTCGTTAACTGGTCCCGCTCCACAAATACAGGCTTTTGTAGGGACGAGTTGAGGGTTCTTTTCCTTGGCGACTTCTAGCGTTTTTTTGAGAGGCTCAAGAAGATTTGTGATATCTTTAGAAGGGAAAACGCACTCGACGATAATTTCAAATCCGGAACCGACTTGCCCTAGTAAGGCTAAATTTGTATTCGTTCCACCAATATCACCAGCCAAAATAATATCATCCCATTGGCTTGTCTCGTTACACCATTTAATATCCAAAACTTAATTCCTTAAAAAAAAACAATAAAACTAATTTGGTAAATCCGTTGTTGCTCGCAGGAGATAACTGGCTATTTCGATGCCAGCAATTCGGTATGGGCTAATGACTTCATCGGCTCCAGCTTTTATGAGTCTTCGCTCATGGTTTTTTTTATTCGTTGTTCGGGTGACTATATGGAGGTTGGGGTTTAAATCTCTGGCTGTCAGGATGATAAATAAGTTATCTGGGTCGCTTGGCAATACGCACATGAGGCCGCTGGCTCGAGCGATGCCTGCTTTAAGCAAGGTGTCTTCATCGGTGGCATCACCGAAGATAATATTTGTATCTTTTGTGTTTAATTCGGGGTAATCTTCTTCGAAGCCTTCAGGGGAGCGGTCGACAATAACGCATTCAGCGCCCTGGCTTGTTAGGTGTTCAGCGGCAGAATAGCCAACGCGGCCAAAGCCACAAATGATATAGTGATCACGGATGGCATCGATGCGTTTTTGAGCTAAGTCGGTTGGTTGGGTCATTATTTTTTCTACAAGAGCGGCAGATAAAGCCTGCGCGCAGATGGCAATATAGCCGATGCCAAAAAAGATCAAAAAGCAAGTGAAGACTTTGCCCGCTGGACTTAAAGCGCGTACCTCGCCAAAGCCCACAGTGGTGACTGTGATGAGAGTCATATAAAAGGCATCAACAAAAGAAAAGCCTTCCAGAAGCATATACCCTCCCGAGCCCATTCCCAATATTAATATACTGGTGATAAGAAGGCCGACGAGGGATCGGAAATTTGAGAGCTCTACCATGTATGGGGTATTTTCAATGAATTTGCCCAAAGTCAATGGGTATTAATTTGTGTGCGTAGTCTAAAAGATGGTGTATTGAAATGGAGGGCAAGTGGGAGCGTTGGCGCTTTATGGATGTTGACTAATATTACCTGATGAGCGAATTTACCCCTTTAATCCCCAAAGAAGATAATCAGTGCTTTGCTTGCGGCATGGCAAATGACCAAGGCCTTAAGATGACCTTTGAGTATGATGCTGCTGCTAAGAAAAGTCGTGGCTTTTATAAGGTTCCAGCCTACCTTGCTGGTGGCTCGGGGAGACTGCATGGTGGGATTATTTCTCTTCTCCTCGATGAAATAAGCGGTAAAGTGATGACAGGCATGAAAGTCAAAGCTGTCACGAGAAATTTGAATATAGATTTTTTGAAGCCCATTCCTGTAGAAAAAGATTTAGTTCTTGAAGCTGAGCTTATAGAGACAAGTGGGCGGAAGTATTTTATTGATGCTACGATTCGGCTTAAATCTAAGCCTACTGCACTGGCAAAATCCAAAGCATTGTTTATTAATATTCAGGTTTAGTGCTTAGAATGATTTGTTGCGAGTCATTCTCCTCCTATCATGTGTGAATGAAGGAAAAATGGGAATTAAAAAGAAAAGGGAAAGCTTGGTCGTTCCGTAATCTTTCCCTTTTCTCCCCTTTCCCATTTTCCCTCCTCACACATTTAAGGCAGGTCATTTTTTGCCTGGCTTGACAGAGTGTTAGGCAACAGTGCTCTGTCATTACAAGGCTTCTGACTTTAAATTAGAGCACGAAAAGACGAGGTCATGTTCTTCAAAAGGTATCCGGTCTATATATAGAATTTGATTGCGGCGCATATGTAAAAAAAACTTAAAAAATTTTAAATAAGCAAAAAACCTAAATTAGCCTTATTTTTAGGGAATTATGGCATTCATGAAGAAGGCTAGATGTGATTATTTCAAATTAAATATGATTCAGGTGTCCTATTTTCTCGTTTTGAGACGAGATAATTATAAATGGAAATCCTTCTTTTTTTTGTGTAAATTGAAAATGTCTGAAGAATATAACGAAGTTGAAGAGCAGCAAGAAGACCTCATGGAAGAGGAATTTGAGCAGGAAACTCAGCAAAAAAAAGGCTTTTTCGCTAATGTCATTCAATTTGCGCCTATGTTTTTGGCGTCACTAGCCTTGCACATGCTTGTTTTATTGGTCATCGCTTTGATTCCTGCGACCAATACGCATAAAGAGCAGGTGGTTACTGTAATTACCGATATTTATGAAAAAGAAGAAGAGGAAGAAATAAAAGAAATTGAAGAGCTAGAGCCTGATCTTACAGAAGTCGATGTTGAAATCGAAATGGAAGAAGAGGTTGAAGAAGATGAAGAAGTGGAAGTTGAAGAAGTGGAAGAAGAGCCAGCGGAAGATGAGTTGATGGATCTAATGGTGGAAGATATCCAAACGGATATGAGCGAAGTCGCCATGCTAGGATTTGATGTGGGCCCCTCCGCTTCTAATATGCCAGCAGGCGGCATTCTAGGTGGGCGTTCTTCTTCAGGTTATAGAAGAAAATCTGCCGGTCGGGCGACCATTCAAGCTATCGATCATGCTTTAAGGTGGTTAGCAGCGCAGCAAACGAGCAAAGGTACTTGGCCCAATAAAGCCCACATTAATGCTATTTCTTCCTCTGCTGCTTTGGCCTTCCTGGGTAATGGAAATTCAACGAGAGCTGGTAAATATAAGCATGTGGTTAATAAATATGTGGACCATTACATCAAAGCTCAACAGAAAGATGGTTCAGTGGGTATGCATGGTTTGGCAACTCCATTTGTGATTATGGCCATGTGCGACGCTTATGCGATGGACCCTACTCATGACGGACTTAAGAAATTTGCCACGAAAGCGACTGAATATGTCGTAAATACTCAAAACAACGATGGTGGCTGGACAGGTTCAGGCTCTACTAAAGCTAAAGATGTTAAAGAAATCGATGTCGCCCAAAGTGCGTGGTATGTGATGGCCTTATTTTCAGCTGATTTGGCTGGAATAAAAATCCCATCGACTTGCCTGAAGAAAGTGAATAAAGTCTTTCTGGAAATCGCTGCAGGTAAATATAAAGGCAACATTATGTGTAGTAGTCACGGTGGTCTAGATGTTTCGTATAAGAAAGAGTACGCTATACAGTCTTATATTTCAACGGTATTGCAGTTCTCTGGAAGCCACACCAAGGTTTCAGCGATCACAAAAAGTAGTATTTTGATTAATAAAGGAATGCCAGCCGAAGGAAAAAGAAACTTCTGGCTTCTTTATAATCAAGGCTTGGGTATGTTCCAATTGGGCCCCACCCATCCGCAGTGGAAGGTATTTAAAGAACAGGTATTAAAAGGCATCCCAAAAGGTGCTAAGCGTGATGGTAATGGAATTTTCTGGGATAATGGTGCTATTATGGCAGGTCAGAAGAAAGGAGGAAAGGATTCAGGATTTGGAACTAAATCCTACTGGGGAAATTGCGGCTCAACAGCCATGGCAATTCTCAATATGCAAGTCTTTTTTCGCTATGGCAATATTCACGGCGCCGGTTCATAAGGCTGGGTGATATTAGCAAAATCTGGTACTCGTCTCTATGACGTGTAGCCTTTACTCGTCTCTGTTACGTGTAGCCTTTACTCGTCTCTGTTACGTGTCGCCTTTACTCGTCTCTGTTACGTGTCGCCTTTACTCGTCTCTGTTACGTGTCGCCTTTACTCGTCTCTATGACGGGTGCCTTTTATGAATCCTTAAAACCCCGCAGGAGGGGCTTTAGGCTTGCCGTTGCCGACTTCAGCGCTAGGGCGACTGTCAGCTTCCACGTCTCCTAGAACAAACTGGATGCCATCGAGGAAATGTTTCATAGCCACTTTATCAGTAAACGTAGAGTTATTGTGCCCCAGATTGGAATAGAAAACCTTTGATCCATGGTAGCTTTTGACCCATGATACGGCATAGTCATGATCTTTTCTTCTCATATTCTTCTTTTTCATGTTTTTGCCGGATAAGTCAAGGGATAATAAAATACGTAATTTATCGCGAGTGAAGTGCTCGTCGTCTTTGTATTGATAGATTTCGTCTTTGATGACATAGCCTTGGGGTACTGATTTTACGACGGGATGCTCAGGCTCTTCATTGTAGAGAGTGATGAGGTCTTTGCTTGTCCAAGGGTGTCCGTTGAATATTCCGCCGATGGCATCTAAATAATAAGGCCAATCTGCATGGCAGTCGGTAGCGGCATGTATGCCAATCAAGCCTTTGCCTTGAGTTAGGAAATCTTCAAAAGCGTCGCGAGCTTTACCATGGGGGATGGGATCTTTAGTGGTGCTTAACATGAGTATAGCATCATATTGAGCAAGATTTTCTTTTGTGAAAACCGAGGGGTCTTCGGTCGCATCAGAGCTATATGCCCCTGTGTGTTCCCCAAGTAGACTAATGGCTAAGACTCCTGTGGGGATGGAGGCATGCCTGAAGCCTGTTGTTCTTGAGTAGATGAGGATTTTACGGTCTTTTTTAACAGGGTGAGCCTTCAGTGTTTTGACAAACTTCTCAATAGAGTCTTTGGATTCTAGGGCAGTGATTTGCCCTTGAACACGACTTCTCTTTTTTTTATCTTCTTTAGATAACTTCTTGTGCGGTCCAAAGCTTTTGAGTTCTTTTCTTAGCTCATCTAAGGTGGGGGGGGCAGCTAAGCATGAATTTAGAACGGCAAGTATGGATAAGGCTGTAGCGAAAAGTCGAGTCATGATTTTAAGGGATATACCAGGAGACAAATCTATTATATATGAATGCAAACTGAAATCATGGACATAAGCTTCACTTTGCAATAAAAATATCCGAATTCTTACAAATTTCACACAAAAAAAGCCTAAGTTCACTTCTGAATTTAGGCTTTTTTCATTTTCTTGGACTTAGCCGAAATAAAAGATAATATCGGCTAGGATTTAAAATATTTCTGCTAGAAACTAGCCATTACAGGCTTGAGCAAAGGCGCCCCATATATAAGAAATACTGGTGGCTCCCGCATCTTGGTGCCCAATGGCTCTTTCGCCCATGGTGCGAGCGCGGCCAAATTTTGCCACATAATCTTTTGTTTTTTCAGCGCCTTCAGCGGCAGCTTGGGCTGCAGCATTGAAAGATTTTGTCAGATCACTTCCTGCGCGAAGTTCTTTTGCTAAGGTTTCTGTGGCGGGACGCATGGCATCCATCATGGTTTTGTCGCCTAGTTCAGCTTTACTAATGCCGAAAAAGTTCGTTAAGGCAGCTTCAAAAAAGCAGGCTGTTTGCTCTGCGTTAAGAGTATCGGCAGGTGCAGCGTTGCCAAAACCCATAATATAAGAACCTAAAAGGGGGCTTGTAGAGCCTCCATCACACATCATAACTTTCATCGCAACATCTTTAGCTAAATCAGCAAGCGGTTTCTCAGAGGCTGCGGCTGCAGCTTCCTTAACAGCTTTCATGGTTCGGTGAATGGTCACTCCATGATCGCCATCTCCCGTAGCGGCATCTAATTTAGACAGGCCTTCATGCTCTTCGGCAATTTTGTCTGCAGCCAAGGTGAGCATTTTGATATAGAGTTCTTTTGTAAAATCTGACATATGATATTCCTTAGATTGGTTAAGCTTCTTAGTGCTGAATTATATTATATTCCACATTCAAGCGTAAAATATTCTGGATTAAGGTCTTTTAATGGTTCTTTAAGTTCAGCCAAATGAGCTGCTGAGCCATGGACTTCAATTTTCGTAAGGTCAGCGCACTCAAGGACTTTGCCGATGATTTCGCCTGCATTTTCTAAGTGAGCTAAGACTCCAGCAGCGCCTTCGTATGCTTCACGGCAAAACATAATGTCACCATTAAAGCTGAAATCGAGGTAGACGCATTTATCTTCACTTTTACAGACTTCGACGACTTGAGGGCATACGGCTTTTAGGTCTTCTAACTTACCTTCTTTGGCTTTAAAGTAAGGGTGTAGGCTAACTATATTACTCATAATTTATCCTTAATAAAATGGTAAAAAAAGCCCTGAATCAAAAAATTCAGGGCTTTGTTATTATTTAACTTAACTATTTAACAGTATAGCCTGGGGTGTCACAAGGAGCTTCCCAAAGAGCTTTGATTTCAGCATCGGCTTTAAGAACCATTAGTTGGTAGCCGCCGGCTTCTTGAACAGTCAATACTTCGTTGGCGTGTCCGCCCACGATATTGATGCCTTTTCCTGCGAAGTATTCGCTGGCGTCGTTGAAAGCGATGTATTGTTCCATCAAAGTTGTTTTGCCTGAACCATTAACGATACAAATAATGTCATCACCTGATTTTAGGCTCAGTTTTTCAACAAGTTTATCAGCTAGGATTTTAATGGTTTCTTTAGAGCTAGCCATATCCATAACAACTCCTCCGCCTTCACCGTGTTGGCCAGCGCAGATTTCCATTTGATTCTCACCTAACTCGCCACAGACTCCACCAGTACTTGGGTGAGTTGCAAGTTCCGAAAGAACTGCAATTGTAGCCATATTTTCGTTGAGTTTTTTAGCAAGAGCGCTTACTTCTTCTAGGCTTTTGCCTTGTTCAGCAGCAGCACCACAAATTTTATAAATGAAAAAGCAACCACCAAGGCCACGACCTTCTTCGTCTTCTGTTGGACGAACTTCTTCTGTGGTGAGGATTTCTTCAACTTTGATGCCTTCGGCTTCAGCCATTTGCTTGGCCATATTAGCACTCATGACATCACCGGCGTGGTTTAGTGTCACCAATAAAATGCCTGCGTCACGGTTCACTTGTTTAAGTGCACTCAAAAGAGTTGGAGGTCCAGGTGCAGCCCAGATATCACCAGCAGCACAAACGTCCATCATACCTTCACCAACAAATCCTTGTACAGCAGGCTCGTGTCCTGTTCCACCTAAGGATACAATAGCGACTTTACTTTCGACTTTTTCCACGGCACGGCAAACTAATTTTTCTTCAACTAGTTTGACTTTACTTGGATAAGCCTTAGTCATTCCTAATAATAGCTCTTTTGTTAGATCATTAGGATCATTTATAAACTTTTTCACTCTATTTCTCCTTAGTTAATTAAAAGACAGAAGGGTTAATAAAAAATACATATCTCCGTAGTATATTCTTAAAAGACCACATTTTTATTGGTAAAGCGCAAGCCATCATTATCGTGAAAGGTTGCAAATTCGGTGACGATTGCGCCTTCTGGGCCTGCCATCATAAAGTGTTTAGTGCATGCTTTACTTAGGGTGTCTAATTCGCCTGTTTTTATTTCTTTACAAGAATTGACTGTGGCAATCTCTCTTTGACTTTCTGGGATCTGAACTCCTGCGGGGAAGCCAGTGGCTTCTTTTTGGTAGCTAAAGGAATAGACAGAACCATGTCTCACTAGCCAAGATTCTCTTTTAGGGGGGCATTGTTTTGTGTGCACATGGCTGTGCTCAACAATCATTTGGCCGGGCAGAAGAAAGATTTCATGCCCGAGGTATCCGCCTCCCTCATGGTTCTCATTGACCCAAAAGACGCCACCCATTCCTACATTCTCAAAATCATTGAGCCCAAAATCGATGGCCCAAAGATCATCCCCTGAATACCTCTCGAGTATTGGGAAGCCATGGTGCTTCATTAAGTTCAAATAAGCTTCTTTGCCTTTTTGGGCATCGAAGTTGGTATTTGAGTAGAAATTTCTATTGGTCATTTTTTCTAGTAGTATATCCATGTCATTAGAATAGAGATATCCACCCTTCAAGTCCATGATTCTATTGATGGTATCAGTTTAGTTTTTTTGACATGGGAATATTTGTCTGAAAAAAAGCACACTTCAATTTAGATTAAAGTCCCTTTTTTCCTATAATCACGGGGGGAAAGGCCAATGCGTTTTTTGAACTGACGCGTAAAATAATTGGAATCATCGTAGCCTACTTGGAAAGCAATTTTAGTTATTGGACTGGGACTGGAGCGCAATAATTCGCCAGCTTTTCTTAAGCGTAGGTCAATTATGTAATCCATAGGGGTTTTTCCCATCGCTTCTTTAAAGAGGATAATGAGTCGGTTCTCAGATAGTTTTGCAATACGTGCAAGGTCTTGTAAATTGAGTGTTTTTGAATAATGTTGTTCAATGTAATGTATAACCTGAGCTACTTTCAATAAGGCGGCCCCATCTCGAGTTTTTATATTCTCATAAAGGCG
>JADGBV010000064.1 GCA_015231345.1 Planctomycetota bacterium | reverse complement strand
AGCCAAGTGTGAAGGTGAAATGTTTCGTGGCTTTGAAGGTATTTTACGTGGCCGTGACCCTCTAGATGCCCAGCAAATCACGCAACGAATTTGTGGTGTCTGCCCCATTTCTCATGGACTGACTTCTGTTCAATGCTTGGAAGATGCTTTTGGCATACAGCCTTGTGATAATGGCCGTATAGAGCAGAACCTTATTTTGCTTGCAAATTATATTCAGTCACATATTATTCATTTTTATCATTTAGCTGCTTTAGATTTTGTTGATATAACAGCAATTTTAAGTTATAGTGGTAAGGATTCTGTAATGCAGCAATTGAAATCATGGGTAAGTACTTGTCTGGCTAGAAAAGATTTATTCCCAGCAGCTCCTTTTTTACCTCGTTTTGAAGGTGACTATATAGCCGATAAAGATGTGAATTGCCATTTGATTCATAGTTATGTGAAAGCTTTCGAAGCAAGGGGCATTGCCCATGAAATGGGTGCGGTCTTTGGAGCTAAATTACCGCACTCGACCTCTATTGTGCCAGGGGGGTGTACGCAGGAAGTTACCATGGAAAGAATTCTTGCTTATACAACTCGCCTGAACAAATTGAAGGCCTTTTGTGAAGATGTTTATCTTCCTGATGTGATTGCGGCTGCAGGCATAATGCCTGAACATTGGGGTACAGGTAAAGGTTACGATAACTTCCTTTCTTTTGGTGTCTTTCGTACCAATGCAGAGGGTGATAAGTATATCCCACCTGGGGTTGTCATAAATGGTAAGTGGGAAGCCTTTGATCCGAAATATATCACTGAGCAAGTTGGCTTTTCACGTTTTTCCTCTCAGTCTGATCTGCACCCTTTTGATGGGGAAACGTCTCCTGCTCCTCATAAAGAGAATGCTTATAGTTGGCTTAAAGCTCCTCGCTACAAGGGGCATCCTATGGAAGTTGGGCCTCTGTCTCGGGTGATGGTCAATGTGCTTAGCCCTGAAGATAATTGGATTAAAAAAGCGGCGACCAAGGTTCTGAATGCCCATAGTTTGAAAGCGCAGCAACTAAACTCCGTTTTGGGCCGTCATTTAGTGAGGGCCTTAGAAGCTATTTGGCTGATTCCTTATGCGTATGAGAGTTTGGATCAATTAGCTATAGGGAAGAAGACAGCTCTTCCTTTGAGTATTCCTGATAAAGCTCAGGGTGCTGGCTTTTGCGAAGCGCCTCGAGGAGCATTAGGTCACTGGATCAATATTGAGAAAAAGAAGATTGCAAACTATCAGTGTATTGTTCCTACAACTTGGAACTGCTCTCCTAAAGATGATGCAGGGGTAATAGGCCCTATTGAAAAGTCTCTTATTGGGACGCCTATTCCAGACCCTAAGCAGCCGCTCAATTCAGGGAGAGTTGTAAGGGCTTTTGACCCTTGCCTAGCCTGTGCAGTCCACTAGTCATCACTTATAAGGAAAGACTGATATGAAAACAACACACAATCATTCAAGGCGTGAGTTCCTTGAAATGGGCCGTGCTTTGGCTGCCGGTGGTGCACTATCTTCCTTTTTTGTGGAGGCATTTGCCGATGGGCTTGAAAAAATCGAAGCACAGGCGGTTAAAGTTTTGTGGTTACAGGCTCAATCATGTAGTGGTTGTTCTGTTTCTCTACTAAACTCTATGGACCCTGGACCTGTGGACTTGGTCACTCGATTTATTTCTTTGCAGCTTCACCAAAGTATTGGTGCAGCTCAAGGGCATTTAATTCAAGATATTATTGAAAAGGTCGAAGATGCTGGGCCTTTTGTCCTTGTAATGGAGGGCTCTATACCCACCGCTATGCCAGAAGCTTGTATGATGTACGGCAAACCTATGGCGGAAATAATAGATCCACTCCTTCGAAAGGCTTTGGCTGTAGCCTCCATTGGAACTTGTGCCGCTTTTGGGGGTATTCCAGGTGCTGAAGGAAACTTAACTGGTGCAGTTAGTATTCAGGAGTTTATGGTAAAAAAAGGTATTCCAATCAAAAATAGACTTGTGAATGTGCCTAGCTGTCCTCCCCATCCAAAATCCATGGTGGGAACGCTCGCCTATATAGCTGGCAGGGGGTACCCAGAGGTTGACGAAAAGCTTCTTACGCCAAAAATGTTTTATTCGAGTTCTACCCATGATAATTGCCCTCGCTATCACGATTATGCCCGGCATATATTTGCCAAAGATTTCGGGGACCCTGGCTGTCTCTTTAAATTAGGATGTTTGGGGCCTATCACTAAAACAGAGTGCCCAACTCGTCAGTGGAATGGTGGAGTGAATTGGTGCGTTCGTGCTAGCTCTCCCTGCATAGGCTGTAGTACTAAGGATTTTGCCAAAAAGCGTGATTTTCCCTTTTACCGACTTCCAGAAAGCCCGGAGGAATTGTGAGTTTATCAAAAAAGATTTTCTTAATCGTCTTGGGTATGTTTGTTATAGCCTTTGGCATAACCCAAGCTACGAGCTTTTATATGGTTGGCGAAAGTTTCAAAGAAGTGATAGGAAAGTGTGAGAAAGCACTGGATAAGCAACAAAATGATTTTGTTATGTCAATGACGGATCAGCTTACTGAGAATCAAGTCTTTATGAAGCAGCAGACTGAAGCGGCAGCAAAAAATTTATTGTACGAGATTAAAATTGCCATTGGTGATGCCTTGCTCCCTGGCGAACAGGAGAAATTTAGGCATCTAGCTGCTCAGCAGGTTGGCTTAGAAGGTTTTGATCGCTTTTCCTTTGTGGTGCCTGAAGGAGAGAAAGGAGTTTTTAAGCTTTCCTCTAGTATCGAACTGGAGAAAACTGCCATACCTATGGAACACTGGGAGCTTATTTATCAAGCCAAGGAGTCTATTGTCATTGATACAGAGAGTAATATTCTTCTTTATGAGCCTATCTATGTCGATATTGATATGGCAAGAATGAGCCTGGACCTGAATCCTGGAGATTTATTTGGTGCCCTGGAAGTTTCCATGTCTAAAAAAACAATTAATGATGCTTTGCAAAGGGGTAGCGACGCAAAAGATAAAGTCCTTCAGGTCTCTAAGGTTGCTATGAACGATACAGTTACTGATGTAAATAAAAGTTACAATCAAGCATTAAGGAGTATTCTTATTTTAAGTTCTTTGATTAGTGTTGTGGCTATTGCTATATCTTGTATTGTGTTGATGCTTTTTATCAGGCGTAATGTCAAGAATCCAATTCATGCAGCTGTTGATTTATCAGAAAAGATCGCCTTGGGGGACCTCTCTGGTCGAATCACCATACAATCTGAAGACGAAGTCGGTCAATTAGGTAAGGCCTTGAACTCAATGAGTGACTCCTTATTAAGTAAGGTTGAGGTGGCCGAGGTGATTTCTTCAGGAGACTTAACTCCACAAGTGAAGTTATCATCTGAGCACGATAAGCTCGGGATGGCACTTGAGCAAATGCTGAAGTCACTAAGAGATACGGTGAATAATATTAAATCTAGTTCGGAGAACTTGAACCAATCCGCCAGTGAATTATTAACCAGTTCCACAGACCTTGGTTCAGGTGTTGGGGTTGTTTCGAATAATTCGGAAAATATGAGCCGTGCCACGGAAGTTCTTTCTGGTGATATAACGGCTATATCAGCGAGTAGTGAACAACTAGCCGTTATTATGGATAGTATTGTGAAATCAGTAAAAGGCTTTTCAGAGAGTTTTAACCAAATAGGTGAAACAAGTAAAAAAGGTCATGATATCACTGTGGAAGCATTAAATTATACTAAAGAGAATAGTCAAACCATGACGAGTTTGACGGAGTCTACTGAGAAAGTTGGGCAAGTGAATGAGATGATGAAACGTATTGCTCAGAAAACGAATATGCTTGCTTTAAATGCGACAATTGAGGCGAGCTCAGCTGGTGAAGCTGGTAAGGGATTTGCTGTGGTTGCCAATGAAGTGAAAGAACTTGCTAATCAAAGTTTTTCAGCAGCAGAGAATATAGCGAATATTATTGGTGATATCCAAGAGAGAACAAAAGCAGCCAGTACGTCTATGAGTCGTATCGAAGAAATAATGGAGAATCTAAACTCTTCTTCAGAGACGATCTCAAATGCAGTGAATGATCAAACACAGGTTTCAGAGGATATCTTTAATAACATATCCGAAGCTCAAAGTGGTATTAGTGAGATCAATAAGACGATTTCAGGTACAGCTAAAGAAAGTCATTCCATTGTAGAGAGTGTGCAAGCAACTGGGAGTGCTGTGGGTGATTTTGACCGCGCCACAGGGCGTGTAAAAAGTGTTTCGCAAATGATTGATAAAATGTCAGGAGAACTAAAAGAAGGTGTGAGCCACTTTAAGGTTTCGTCTTAATGATTTGCACTGGCCTTTGATGTGACCTGATTCATTTATTACGCTCATTTAGTTTTAAAAATAAACTTTTCATGTGAACTTGATTAAGCCCATAGGATTGATTCGGCAAAAGTTTATTTGTAAAGGCAGGGTGCAAGGTGTTGGTTTTCGTCCAGCCATTGCTAGGTTGGCTGGGGAGGATGGCTTTGGGGGGTACGTCCAAAACACATCGGCGGGTGTTATTATTTGTTTAGAGGGTGAAGAATCCGGAGTTAGGTTATTTAAAGAGAGTTTGCGTGATCGCCTGCCTCCTTTAATCATCGTGGAAGAAATTGACTTTATCCATGAAGAACACCTCTTTGAAGGAGAATCAATAAGACCATTTTCAATTGAGGATAGTCTCCATGATGCACAGATAAATATGAGTTTACCAGCTGATCTGGCCATTTGTAAGCCTTGTTCGCAAGAGATATTTGACCCTTCAAATCGTCGCTATCTATATCCTTTTACTACATGCACTCATTGTGGACCTAGGTACACCCTGGTTGAAGAACTTCCCTATGATAGGGAACGGACTTTAATGTCTGAGTTTCCATTATGCCAAGACTGTTTGCGTGAGTATAATGAATTTTCCGATCGAAGGTATCATGCTGAAAGCTTGGCCTGTCCTCAGTGTGGTCCACGACTTGAGTATGTTCAGGGTGAGGACTCTATCTTTGCTGAGAAAGCTCTCCTAGAATGTCGCAACGATCTGCGCAATAATAAGATTGTCGCCATTAAAGGTTTAGGAGGTTATCAGATTGCTCTTAACCCCTTTACTTTAGACCTTATCAGGAAACTTCGCGAGAAGAAGAATCGTCCAGCCAAGGCATTTGCTTTGATGGCGGCTAATTTATCTGTTGCTAAAAAATACGTGGAGGTATCAGAACAAGAAGAAAGTGTGCTGCTGAGTCCTCAGGCTCCTATTCTTATTTTAAAAAGAAGATCTGATTTGGATCAAGCACAAAACGAAATGCTTGATCTGATTTGTCCTGACTCTTCATATGTCGGGCTTATGCTGCCCACAACTCCACTGCATATGTTACTCTTTGCTAGAGACTTTGAAAAGAGTGGCTTTCCCGAACTCCTTTTAATGACGAGTGCCAATGCTGGTGGTGAGCCTATTTGTATACACGATAATGAAGCCGAAGAGAGATTGTCTTTTGTCTGTGATAGTCTATTAAAACATAACCGGAAAATTCGGGTGGCGACTGACGATTCTGTGCTCAGAGTGAATCAAGAACAAAGCATTATGTATCGTCGGGCAAGGGGTTATGCTCCAGATGCGATCAAATCGGTGCGTAAAAGCGATTCTTGTATTTTAGCCATGGGAGCTGACCTCAAAAATACCATCGCATTTATGAAGAACGAAAAGGTTTATTTATCTCAGCATATAGGCGACTTGGAGCTAGCTGAGACTCAAGATAGCCTTCATTCGACTCTTAATTCGTTCAAAGACTATATGAAAGTCGATCCTCGTGTAGTTGTTGTTGATCGTCACCCTGGTTATTATTCACATCATCTAGGCAAAAGAATAGCTAAAGAGTACAGTGCTGAAATCCTGGAAGTTCAACACCATCATGCTCATGGCATGGCCTGTCTGACGGAAAATAAGCTTGAAAAGGGGCTGGCGTTGGTTTTTGATGGAACTGGTTATGGCACTGAGGGAGAATTATGGGGAGCAGAGTGCTTGTTTATTGAGGGGAATCATTTTGAACGCTTGGGTAGTTTTCAGCCTGTTCCTTTGCCTGGGGCTGATGCTGCCGTTAAGGATATTCGTCGTCAATTGGTTGGTCGCATGGCTGGAATGACCGATTTTGAGTTAAATGATGTTTGGCGTAAGAAACTCAATATTTCTGAAGATGAGCTTGCGACATGGCTTTGGCAGTCCCGACAAAGCATCAATGCTCCACTCAGTAGTGGAGCTGGACGCTTATTTGATGCTGTTGCTAGTCTTTTAGGTTTAGGGCCAGATAAGGTGAGTTATGAAGGGCAAGCTGCTATTCGCTTAGAAGAGACGGCCATGAGGAGTACTTACCTCAGCCATGATATTCTCCCCTATGATATTTGCGACTCAGAGAGCATGCGACTTATAGACTGGAGCCCAATGTTCTTATCCATATTTGAAAATAGGCCTAATTTCGATCAAAATAGAATTGCTGCCCAGTTTCACCATACTTTAGCTTCGGCTGCTTTAAAAATGGCTCTATTTGCAAGAGAGAAAAGTGGTGTCAATCAGATTGCTTTGAGTGGAGGTGTTTTTCAAAATATTTTATTTTCATCCTTGATTATGGAGTTGCTCACGAATAATTCCTTTGAAGTTTTTTGTCATAAAGATCTTCCTGCGAATGATGGCTCCATTTCTTATGGTCAGGCTGTTGTAGCAGCTATTTCTCTCTAAGTTTAAAGGAACCATATGTGTTTGGCTGTGCCCATGCGAGTTGTAGCTCTTGAAGAAGGGTCAAGTTGTCGAGTTGCCATAGAAGAGAGTGAGAGTATTGCTGATATTTCTCTACTTGGCGATGTGCAAGTTGGTGATTACATCATTGTTCATGCTGGTTTTGCTATAGAAAAACTTAAGGTGGAAGAAGCGGAAGCTCGTTTAGAGCTTTTCAAGGAATTAGCCAAAGGACATGGAATTGACTGATAGTAACAATGACCTGAGGTATATGGAAGGCTTTCGCGAGGGCAAAGCATCACAAGCTTTAGCTTCTCAGCTCGAGGAACTAGGCGTTAAGCTTGAAGAAAATCAGAAAGTCGTGAGGGTAATGGAGGTGTGTGGGTCTCACACAATGGCTATTCACCGCTATGGCATCAGGTCTTTGCTGCCAGATAATTTAAAACTTATCAGTGGCCCAGGTTGCCCTGTCTGTGTGACTGATCATGGTTTTATTGATACGGCGATTGAGCTATGTCGTCGTGGTGTGATAATTGCAACTTTTGGTGATTTGATTCGTGTTCCTGGAAGTGAAGGGAGTTTGGCTCAACTTAAGGGAGAAGGCGGTCGAGTGGAAGTTTGCTATTCTCCATTGGATGCTCTTGCTTTAGCAGAAAAAGAAGCTCAAAGCGAAGTTGTTTTTCTTGGAATAGGCTTTGAAACAACGATGGCGCCGATTATTTCTTTAGTGAAGCGTGCTAAAGAGGAAAAACTTAGTAACCTCTCTGTTTTGACGGCCTTCAAACTTGTGCCTCCTGCTCTTAAAGTTCTTGTTGAAGACCCTGAAGTTGCCATAGATGGATTTCTCTGCCCAGCCCATGTCAGTGCCATTATAGGCTCGGATGCCTACTCTCCTATTGTTGACCAATATAGTATGCCTTGTGTTGTTGCGGGCTTTGAACCTCTGGATATTCTTTTGGGACTGAAGGAGCTGACGGAGCAGTGTTGTGATTCTAAGCCTCAGTTAACTAATCAGTATGCGCGAGTTGTTTCAAATGAAGGTAACCTCATTGCTCAAGAATTGATTAAGAAATACTTAAAGGTAAGTGATGAATCATGGCGTGGCATTGGGGTTATTCCAGAAAGTGGTATGGTTCTAAGTGACGAGTTTGCCTATTATGATGCCAGTAAACGTTTTTCCTTACCCATACCTGAAGGGAAAGTTATTCCAGGTTGTCGATGTGGAGAAGTTCTTAAAGGCCAGTTATCTCCTCCGGATTGTCCCCTGTTTGGCAAAGGTTGTTCCCCTGAATCGCCAGTAGGGCCTTGTATGGTTAGTTCTGAGGGTAGTTGTGCCGCTTATTATCGTTATTCTAGGTTCTCATGAGTGATAGAATTTTATTGGCCCATGGAGGTGGTGGGCGTCTGAGTGAAGAACTCATTGCAACTGAAATACTGCCTAGGTTTGCATTTGGTGGCAAGCAAGGCTTACCCGATGGTGTTACTTTGAATGTAAGTGAGTCTCAGCTTGTCGTCTCTACGGATAGCTTTGTCGTTAATCCTCTTTTTTTTCCTGGTGCTTCCATAGGCCATTTGGCCGTTCATGGAACGGTGAATGATGTGTCTGTGAGTGGAGCTAAGGTGGCTTATTTGACTTTAGCTCTTATCTTAGAGGAAGGTTTACCTATGGATACTCTGAGGGAAATTCTAGATGATATCAAAAAAGCTTCTGTTCAATGTGGAGTGGAAATTGTTTGTGGAGATACTAAAGTTGTTGGTAAAGGGCAATGTGATGGTGCTTTTATTAATACCACAGGAATAGGTTTTAAATACCCTGAATTCGATTTATCCACTGCCCATGTAAAAGAAGGCGATGTGGTGATTGTTAATGGAACTCTAGGAGATCATGGAATGGCTGTGATGGCTTTTCGTAATAGCATGCCTTTTCAGAATTCACCTAAAAGCGATAGTGCTGCTGTGAACGAATTAGTGGACCAGCTTAGGCCTTTTAATAATCAAATAAAGTTTATGCGTGACCCAACTAGGGGGGGTGTTGCTTCGGTATTAAATGAAATCGTTTCAGCTCAGGGCTTTGGTATTGAACTTGATGAAGAGGCCTTGCCTTTTGATAAGCGCAGTCGGGCTATGTCAGAAATCTTAGGTCTAGATCTTCTTCATTCAGCTTGTGAAGGCCGTTTGTTGCTCATATGTTCTGCTGAAATCGCAGATGAAGTCCTCTCGTTATGGCGCGATTCCGAAGTTGGTTCTGGGAGTGAAATTATTGGGAAAGTCTGTGGGGAAAAAGATGCTGGGCGAGTGACCTTAAAGACAACAATCGGTGGTCGTAGAATCGTTGATATGCCTCATGGTGAGCTTTTGCCAAGGATCTGTTGATGCATGAACTTTCTCTAGCTTATAGCGCTATCGGAGAGATGCAGACTATTTTAAAAAAAGAGGGTGCCAATAAGGTTAATCGTATTGTCTTCTCTGTAGGTGCCTTAAGTGGGGTTGATCAAGAAGCTTTTTTATTTTGCTTCCCTTTGGCTGCTGAAGGAACACCTATGGAAGGTGTGCCATTGACTATGGAGGACGCTTGTTTGAACTTGTATTGTAATTCATGTAATTACGAGTTTATTAACCCTGAACCTATTGTGATCTGCTCTAAATGCCAAGGAGTAGATGTGAAAGTGCTGAGTGGGCAAGATTTTAGAATTAAAGAAATGGAGGTGGAGTGATGTGTCGCGATTGTGGGTGTGAAGAAGGTAATAAAAAAATAATGGATCAGATTCATGGTCATGTGCATAGTCATGACCATACCCATTCGCACAGTCATGCTGCTGGGCATAGTCACAGTCATGCGGGTGAAAACGCGCATAGTCACAGCCATGATCATTCGCATGATGATGCTCACAGTCACAGCCATGATCACTCAGATAATCACTCACATCAGCCTTCAGTTCCCAAAACCCTGCAGCTAGAGCATAAAGTCTTAGCAAGGAATGATCAAATCGCTGACATGAATAGAGCCTGGTTTGAGCAGCGTGAGTTGCGCTGTATCAATATCATTTCTTCTCCAGGAAGTGGCAAAACGATGCTTCTGGAAAAGAGCTTGGATGCTCTTCAGTCTAAGGGTGTTCATACATCAGTCGTTGTTGGTGACCAACAGACGGATAATGATGCTCGTAGATTGTCTGGAAAAGGCGCAAAAGTTATGCAGGTCAATACTCATAGTTCTTGCCACCTCAATGCGGAACAAGTTCAAAAAGTCTTGCCTGATGTCATTCACGAGGAGACTGAATTATTTATCGTTGAAAACGTAGGCAATCTAGTCTGCCCTGCAGCCTTTGATTTAGGCGAGAATTGCAAGATCGCGTTATTAAGTGTAACTGAAGGGGAGGATAAGCCCTTGAAGTACCCTGTCCTTTTTGCGACGGCGGAGTGTGTTGTGATAAGCAAAATTGACTTATTGGAGCATGTAGATTTTTGCATTGAGACTTGTGTGCAAAATCTCCGTAAAATTAATCCAAAAGTGACAATCATAAAGTGCAGCGCGCGCAGTGGCGAAGGCATGGATTCATGGATGGATTGGCTTTTGCCAGATTGATTAGTAGACTTATAAAGCTAAGATAAATACTACCCATTTCCTGTACGAATATTTAATGGCATATGAGTACTGGAATGTTGATATGACTGCCTTTAGCCGAGACTAATACAAAAATAACACGTCTCAAATAAAATAACTCTTGACGTCTTTAAGGGCTGTGCAGACTGGTGTTTCTAGACAGCGATCTATTTTTTCCAGACACTCCTGAGGTCATAAAATAATGAATATGAAATATGCTCCCCTTGCTACAGAAATGGTCTATTCTGATGATCAAGTAGCTTCATCTGAAGCAGAAGAAAGTGCGAAAACTAAAAAGAAGAGCACAAAGAAAGGAAGGACAACTAAGGCGAAAAGCACAAGTAAAACTGTCTCGAGCGCCAATAAAACTACTAAAGCCAAGCCTGCGAAAGCAAAACCTGCTGCCAGCACCTCAGCTGTGATTGAGAAAAAATCACTTGAAGATGAATTATTGCTTTGGCTTAAAGACCGCTCATCTTGGGATCATGATGCATGGTGCGGTTTGATTAGTGAGCTTGAGTCTAAAGGTTTTCAGTGTCCAGCAGGAGAAGCGCAAGATCGTATAGGTGCATTCTTAGAGACTCATCGTTCTTAATAGTTTGCAAATAAAGCCAAGAGCATGGGGAGCTCTTGGCAATTAATGATTAGATATTTTGAGTTATTTCGCAAAAGGCAAGCCGACGTCAAAGGATTGACCACAACCGCAACTTTTGCTGGCATTTGGGTTGTTATACTTAAAGCCGCTTTCATTTAGGGTCATGACATAGTCAATTTCAATGCCATTGAGGACTTCTTGGGCTTGTTTTGAAATATAAACAGTTATGTCGCCTTGTTCTGTTTTAATGTCACCTGGCATAACCTGATTTACAAAGTGTAAATCGTAAGAATACCCAGAGCAGCCTCCTGTGATAACAGAAATGCGTAGATTTTTTCCAGGCTCATCTTCCATATCGCGCATGTGTTTGACTTGGTGAATCGCCTTTGGGGTCATTGTGAGAGAAAATCCCTCATTATCTTGATTGCCATCCTCCTCTTGCTCTTTGACCTCTAAAGCAGCATTCAGTTTTTCTATAAGGTCATGGAGTTGTTGCCTGGAGAATCCGTGTCCCAAAGTGCCTTGTTCTAAGGTTTCGTAGGTTGCTGCTCCGCAGCCAACGCAGTGCAGTCCCGCCTCTGACATGATTTCAATAAGCAGGGGTGCTTTGTCAGGAAAAGATTCCAAAACACCTTCAATGGTGGTGTTTTCTGTGATTTGGGATTGTGTGCTTGTATTCATTGGACCGGTTATGAAAGTGATGATGTTTTTTAATATGTAGGGACGGTGGAGTCAATTTCCGAAGACCAAGCTTCGATTCCGCCTTCCATTGATTTTAAATTATTAAAGCCATATTGTTCGAAATATTTTACGGCTTGTAAGCTGCGCATACCATGGTGGCAATAAATCACAATTTCTTGGCTTTTATCCCAGTTTCTGACCATATCTTCAGCTAAATCTTGCGTGATGAGTTGGGAGCCATCGATGTTGGAAACTTCCCTTTCACCAGTTTCTCGGCAATCGAGCAAAGTAATACAGCCTTCATCAAGGAGCTCTTTGGTTTCTTTAACACTAATTTGCACCTCAGCCATGGGATCGAATATTTTTGCTTCTTGATTAACGCTTTGCCCACAGTATTTATTGTAAAGCGAGGTGAGTAATTTATCTAAATTTTCAGCACTATTGCCCTCGATGTCTTGTCTTTGCACTAAATGGACGAGTTTATTATCGCGGAAAAGTGCGATGGCTGGAGATGATGGGGGGTAGCCCACAAAATAGGACCTTGCTTTTTCAACAGCTTCACTGTCGACTCCAGCAAAAACTGTGGCGATTTCTGTCGGAGCGGGATTATTTGTAAGAGATTGCAGGAAGCCTGGTCGGGCTGACCCGGCGGCACAGCCACATACCGAATTCACTAAAACGATTTTTGTCGTTGAAGGGCTTTCCATAAATTGAGTCACGTCATTAGCTGAGATGAGCTCTTTTACCCCTTTTGAAGAGAGCTCTTCGCGCATGGGTTTAACCATTGTTTCGTCGTACATAAGAATCAGGATTCGCAGTAAGTATTAATTGATCGATTCATTATTGCCGAAATTATTGATAATCAAGCTCTGTTTTAAAAAATGACACAATGTGTCAAAAATAAAATGAAAGATATTCCCTTTGGAGAAAGTGCTTTATGTTTCTTGAATTCGTAAAAAACGATAAAAAAGTATTGACTTAGCCCTATGCGCTTAAAATTTCAGCATCATTGAACGATATTTCGATTCATCCTAGTAGGAGTAAAATGAGTCCAAGTGAAGAAAATACGCCAGAAGAGCAAAAGCTTACAGCCGGGTCAAGAGGTCGAGCACCTAAAGCCAAATCCCTAGATAGCGACTCATCGAATGCTGAAGCTATTCAATGGGGCAGCCCAGATCATATACCAGTGGCTTGTTTCAGTACTGATGATGTAGGTATTATAAAGTCTTGGAATGAAGCCATGACCAAGCTTACGGGACGCGCAGCTCAGGATGTTATTGGCGAAAAGGCCTGGAAAACATTTTATGAGAAACGCCAACGCATGGTTCATGATGAGGCGATAGATGATGAAAAGCAATCTACAGGAAATATTGATATAATGGACTCTGAAGGTGGCTTACGCAGCTATGCTGTCCAGGGGTCACCCATACTGCAAGACGGCGAAGTTGTCGGTGCAAGTGTGATATTTCAAGATGGCAAAGATTCTCCTGAGGATTGCCTCATTAAGGCTCTTTCAAACTCAAACTCCAACCACTCTCAGGCAAATGTTATGTATGCCGATGTGGATGAGAAAATTATATATGTCAACGATACTGCCGTTAAAGTGTTGCTGGCTGTGGAAGATGATTTAGCTGCTTACCTGCCTGGCTTTAGAGTGAGGGACGTAATGGGAGGTAGCATTCATCGCTATCATAAAGACCCAGAAAGAATTAAAAAAATGCTACAGGCACTAGGCCCAGATGATATTTTAAAAGGTGAAATAACCCCTGGAGACTTTGTCTTTAAGCATCAAACCCATGCTGTTTTTGATGATCAAGGCGATAAGTTAGGTTATGTTGTTGAGTGGACTGATGCGACAGAACAACTTAAAAGTGAGAATGCTTCTGCCCGTTTAACTTCAGCTTTAGAGGGAACTTCTACGGCTTTTATGATGTGTGATCGCGACTTGATGATCACCTATGTTAATCCCGCAACCATGAAGCTCTTAGAAGAGAATATTTCTGTTTTTAAAGTGGCCTACCCAGGATTTGATATTAGCCATATTAT
>JADGBV010000063.1 GCA_015231345.1 Planctomycetota bacterium | reverse complement strand
TACTTGCGTAGATCCTAGAAATTATCAATTAGCAGGAGTTAGTGGTAATACTGCATTGTCACACCATGCATAACCCTTTCCTCCAGAAGACTTTATCAGAGAGATGATGGCTCTCGTTGATTGAGGTCCGGTTGTAAATGAAATGCTTTTGCGTACCCACTCTACAGAGCTAGAAGAGGTTGTTTTGGCAGCCCCTCCATGCCCTTGCACTGTTGCAAGCACTTTTTCTTCGCTAGAAGAAACTCTCAACCAAACCGAAAATGTATAAGGAGTATTAGGACTGAGGTTCTTCACTACTTGAATAATCTCATCATTTTCTGGCCCGAGGCGAAGTTCTTGTTTAGAGGTGCCGGTTTGGTGAAGTGCTTTTCTACCATTTTCATTTCCCCATCCGTTCCCTTTGGTCAGTTTAGCTGTTTGAGCTCTTTTCTTTTGCCAGTATTCAAGTGATGAATACTCAAAACATGCATTCTTGATGCCGTTCATCCAAGGAAAGCGTTTTGTTGTATACACTGGTAAGGGCTTCGGCGGATTATCAAAATCACATCCAGCTTTAAAGATGGCTTGTCCTGGTTCAAGAGCTCCAACTTTTTCTCGAATATTATCAGTGAGACGAAAATCACCTTTGGCTGGGTTGCGAAGTGGCGGGGTGCGACTCACTAGATTATTGCTCAGATTAACATGCTTGGGGAGATTTGTTTTAGCATTAAAAATATTTTGGGAAAAACGACAAGCAAAAAGATCGTTTCTTTTGGTGTGATCGAAGGTTCGTAGTGGTCCAGTATTCCAAAAGGTATTCTTGAAAATGAGGTTGCAATAACTAGGGTTATTAAAACGAATAGCATCCATTCCTACATTCCATATGATATTATTATGTAAAATGGCATTATGACTAAGATGGTCGAAGTATATACCCATAGCACAATGTTCTGCATGATTGTCGTGCACTAGGTTGTAGCAAAATCGTGTTCCTGCAAAGTCTGTATTATGACCATAAAACATACCCAGGTCTTTGGTTAACCAGCCGGCATCGGAGACATCGTTATATTGGACGAGGCTTTCCATTAAGTGGGAGGTATTGATTAAATCACGCCCTGCATGACGTACAGTATTGTGGCTGAATAGAGTGCGTGTGCCGGAAAGAAATACCGTTCCACTGCTGAAAAGTCCCGAGTAACAGCCATGATGAAGATAGGAATTAATCACTCGGTTGTTTTTGCCGCGTACATGGAGTACTGAGCCAGAAGCATAGCCGAAGTCGCAATTAAGAACGAGGCAATGATCTCCAGAAATGATGACTCCTGTTTCGAAACTCATATTTCTGGTATAGGAGTGCGACAGGTACCTTCCACGAAGGTTTTTGAGAGTTATGTGCGATGATTCTTTATTTGAATGAAGCCCTCCTGAACGGAAGTCTAAGCCTGAGATGATGATATGAGATCGCCCTTTGAGATCAATTACATTTTTCCGGCGTTTCGCTTCGATATGAATTGATTCTATAGGAGTGCCTTTTGGCGGGATAAGAAGCAAACGCTTCTTATTGTTGTCATAGAGCCACTGTCCGGGTGCTTTGAGTGCTTGCCGGATTCCTCTAAGTGAGAATAAGTTCCCTTTCTTAGGAAAATACCACTTATTCTTCCATTTTTCTAGCTTGAAACTCAGCGTTTTTGTTGTGTCGTCGTATCCTGTAACCGATGCTGTCCAGCAAATCCAAGCTGCTCCTCCTGCACACCACAGCTGTGCTTCTTTCCATGAATCTTTTCCTCCGGGTATTTCTGGGCATGTTAGGGTAGTTGGAGTTCCTTTTGTGGCTTTTGCCCGTATGGGTTTGAATAAATGCTCATCACCGGACGCAGGCCATACCGCCTCACTAAGCATGGTGCCATTAGCAAAAACCTGATTGCCTTCAGGGAGGCTCCATGGCATTGGCGCTGAGTAGATTCCATTTTCCTCCTTTGCCCAGCCAGTTATTGTATCGGCACCAGTAAGTACTACTTTCTCATTTTTATAGTTTGTGAAGGTTATAGGTTTTTTAGCTTCTCCTGAAGATTGTGGACGCAGGACTTCGGAGTAGATGCCTTCGCGAATGATGCAGGTATCGCCTGGTTTTAGCTTTTTTGTGACTGCGGAAAATGTCTTTAAGGGATGTTTGAGGGTGCCTGGGTTATGGTCTGAGCCGTTAGGACTCACATAATAATCCCTTGCTTCAATGAAGTTAAAAGGGATAAGGCAAAGTGCTATAATTAGAGTTAGGTGCTTAGTGTTATTTCTCATTCAAGGTGTCCTTGCCCAGCAGTTTTTTGACATGATACATTCACTGCCTCTTTCATCAAGAATACTTAATTTTAGGTTGTTTGTTAGACTGGGGTGGAACCAGGCTCATAGAATGAATTCATCAACGCTTTAACTTGAAAGTGTCTCATTTGACGTGCTGTATCGTTGTGAAATAACTCACATCGTATCCTAGAAATTGTTGAATTTCCGTGCTTATCAAGTCTAGTGTAAGTTATATCACAGAATTAGCTATTCTAAATGAGTGAGAAGGTCGATAATAGTTAAATAGGAGAGAGACATGACCTTGCAAGATTACAACAGCATGCAAATTCGTGAAATCGAAAGATACAAATGGATTGAGTCCGAAAAAGCCGGACGAGATCTAGGTGAAGCGGCTGTTGTGAATTGGATAATGAATTTTGCTCAGAAATTCAGAAAGGAACACGAAATCGAAGAATGATTCTATGGGTGAAGCGCATATTTTCTATATAAATTAGCAAGATATCTGTTACTTTTGCTCAATTTGATAGGTTTTCTTGCCTTCTAGGTAAAACCATTTAGAGTCCTTAAAATAGACCTCAAATTCAATCTGCTTATTTCCTTCTTTTCTTTGTAAAAGCCAGTGACTTTCACTCTTTTTCTTTAAAACTTTCAGTTCTCTGATGCTTTTCATCAATTTGCCATTGTGGTCAAATTGGGCGTAACTATCTTCTTTAAGAACAAGACGAGTTCTTAATGCCCTATTTATAAGGGAATTTGGCAGCCAAGGGTGGACTTTCTTGAAATCTTCTTTGACGAATGACCACTTGCCTTGGTAGGCACAAAGCATTTCTGTACCAAGGGTGCAGTAGATAAAAAGTATAAGTAAGATAATTTTCATTGACAAATCCGTTCAATTATATTAAAATAAGCGAATTGATGTCAAGAGGGTGATACGAGTTTTATGGAAAGCAAGTCGCTGGGAATTGATTTAGGAGATGCTTTGAGCCCTTAACTGCAAGGTTTTATGATTAAGTGGGACTATTTACTGGCCGAGTAAATATAAATCGGACATTTCACTCGCTGATAGCCCACGCCCAAATATTTTAACTTCATCCAAATGACCATCGAAATACCTCGATACCCCATCGCCACCAATTAATAGATTGTCAGAAGTGAGGGTGAAGTCTGCTGTTACGGTCTGTCGACGTACTTGAGACCCATTGATGTAATAATTCATTACATTTCCATCGTAGGTAATGCCTACATGAGTATAGGTATTCGCTGGTAGACTGCCGAAACTTTTGGGAGAGCCTGCCCAATCAAATACAAGGCCGCCACCGGTATAATGAAGTGCATAAGCATCCCCTTTACTAAGGATAGGTCCTCCATCAAGAGGAATTGTGGCATACATTAAATTATCACCAAGGGTAACATTCGAAGAATGTGTGAGAATAGAAATTGCTTTGCCATCAGTAACCATATCAACTGTAGCACTGACTTTAATGCCTAGATCTCGGTTGTAATTATACCCTTGATCAGTCCAGCCGCTAAAAGTAGTGTATGCTTTGTCACCATAGGCTGTGAAAAGTTGCGCTCCATCGGCATTGCCGACATAAATACTATAATGAATTGTGTCGCCAGCAATGACCATAGATATGGATATGGGAGAGTCTTTTCTTGTAGCATCAGGAGCTGTAATCGTTGAGGTTAATGCAAAGTCACTTCCATCTAAATTTGAAGAGGCGAAGTATAAATACTCATCCGCATTATTATTTGCAAAAAAGGCATAGTACAATTTCTCTCCGTCTGAATCTATGGCAGGCATGGAGTACTCTGCTCCACCGCCACCATCAAGAGTCGAGGTGATATCTTGCCAACTTGCACCGCTACCATCTAAATTAACTGATGTGACATAGGCCTTTTCTATGCCACCATCATGAAGATAGAGTGCAATGTACATTTTGGTGTCGACTAAAACCATATCCATAAAGCAGGGATCGTTGTGCCCAGCTCCATCAGGAGGAGGGTTAGAGGTTTCAGCCCAAGTGGAAATATTTGCAAAGTCCAGATTTGAACTGGTTGTATGAACAAATTCGCTTAATCCCTGATGAGTAAATGAGGCGTAGTACAGTTTGTCTCCATCGGAATCAATGGCAATAGAAGTCGATTCGCCTTTGCCAGAACCGGATGATGCTGTGAAATCGGTCCATGATAAACCACTAAAATCTTCTCCAGTCCCTCCATACTGATACTTCTCATTCCCATCATCATGTTGAGCGGAGGCCATTTTAATCGTATTGCCAACCAAGGTCATGGATACCTGCCCAGGTGAATTTACCCCAGTTCCTTGAGGCGCTGTGATCTCTGTGAATCCTGATAATGTACCTTGACTTGCAATGTTGGATGAAGGCTTAATCCATAAACTGATGGAGCCTGCATTTGCTAGACTTAATGAACTGGAATGATCCACCTCAATAAAATCATCAACCCCGTCAAAATCTAATCCCTTGCCCACAACGCCTGTTGTGGCTGCAGCAGCATAGGTGTTGCCTGAGAAACTACCATCATTATCGTATGCGCTTTCATCTTCTAGGTCACTGTCAAAGCCTAAGCTCATTTGGGTGTCAGCTTTAGGTGGTACAATCTCGGCTGTTCCAGAACTGCTCCCTTGATTTATATTTATAATATACCAGTATTTAGCGTTTGATACCAAGCTAACGACAGCTCCATCGCCTAGATCTAAATCTCCAATTCCATCGAGTTGAGTGACATGACTTAATGTTACGGTATTTCCGGAATAGGTTTTCTTGAATGTCAGTATTTTTCCCTCATGAGCTGAAGGAGAGGGCATAAAAAGTTCGATGTTACCAGTGCCGCCAGTCTCGACTAGATAGGTGGAGTGATTGCCTGAAAGGGTACGTGATGAGGTGATTGAATTTATGTTATAGGATAGTGTGCCTGAGACATTTAGGTTGCTTGAGCTAATGGAAGTGTCCCCAATTGACAAGGAAGTCGTAAATATGGCATTGCCAGCAATATGGAGGTTGCTCTGTGGTGTTGTTCCTATTCCTAAGCCTGTTGAATTTAAGATGGCTTCGGTTTTGTTGTCTAGATTAGAGTCTAAGCTGATGGTTCCTGATAATGACTTAATATCAGCTTTGCTACAATGAGATATGCATAGAATCGCAGCTAAATAAATGGCAAGAAATTTCTTTGCGAAAAACAATTATTCCTCCAAAATGATGTTTTGCCAGCTGCAATCTTTAGTAGCGAATAATATACAATAATGTAGACGAATTCAAGAAATTTAAATTTTTCGATTCATATATTGGCAGGCAGAAGGTGTCGCTGGATTAGAATAGTTGTGGTGTGTTCGTCGTGAATGGTTGTTTTTCAGCACTTTAGATTTCCAGGCTTCAATAATTTGTATTACAAAATAAAGAAATTCCTAATAAATGTCGCCATGCTTGTTGCTGCGCCGGTAGTCGCTAAAGATATAAAGAGAAAAGAAAAGGAGAATGAAATGGACGTCCCCATGGCTTAAATGGGGGCTATCATATTGCACTCATAAGCTATTTTGTTTTTTTGTCTTTAGTGTTAATGGAACTAACTAGATCCATATAGCTTCTATGAGTCGTCGCAAGTGAATCGCGAAGTTCGCCCAGGTCTTTGGATTGTGTGAGTTGAGCTTTGAGTAAGGGTTTCATCCAATTTTCAATAAGCTTTAATTGATTCTTCAAGACACCTGTGACAACTGATGGGATTTTATTGACCACTTTTATTTCTTGATTCTTGAGTGGACTTAGGCTTTCTTGAAGAGCTTGACTGAAAGCCTCAACGTCGAAGGAAATATCTTGTTTATCTTGAGGAAGAGTGAGATTCTTGCCTATGGATGAGATGGTGCCATTAAGAGTACTAAGTTGGGCAAGAACAGGTGCTAGAGGGTCGTTATCGTCAATATTCAGCATATTCGTTTGTTGGCGAAAGGAATCAAGTACATGCTCATAGCGTTGCTTTTCATTATCGTCAAGCCAGTTCATGAGAGCCTTGAAGCTTAATATATTGGCTTCTGCTCCAGCTGTGAGGGTTTGTGATTCGTTTACGTAATGATCCAAAATAATATTGCGCACTTCTGTTTCATTCATGATGGCTTGTACCTTTTCTACCATGCGATTCATGTTACGGTAAGAGCCCTGCAATTTAAAAGGAGGCTCTGTGCGGTCACGGTCATCTTGGCCTGCGGATATGATATATCTTTGGTTGACCTTAAGAATCACATCTCGAATCACCAGAAGGTGCTTTAAGACACTCAGGATTTCTTGCATTTCTTGATTGCTGTAGCTTCCTTCCAGCTCCATATGCTCTGTTGAATCAGTTTCAGCTGCTTTGATAAAGGCGTGAATATCTTTTCTGGAGCGTTGTCCCAAAGGAGAAAGAAAAGGAGAGGAGGTGAGTGCATTCTCTAAGTAGCTGACTTCAAAAGCATTGCCGTGCCCACTGAGAATATCCCCTAGGTTATAAGTGTCGGCACGATTGGATAGCATATCTGGAACTTGAAAGCGAGTTCCGCTTTCTGTATAGGGATTCCCTGCCATAACAACGGCTACTTTCTTGCCACGGAGGTCATAGGTTCTGGGTTTACCTTGATATACACCTTCAATGCGGCGCTGGCCATCGCAAAGAGAGATGAATTTTTGCAAAAATTCTGGGTTGACATGTTGGATATCATCAAGGTAGATCATGACATTATTACCCATCTCCAAACTTAAATTTAATTTGTTAATCTCTTCTCGTGAACTTGCATTGGGGGCCTCTGCAGGGTCAAGGCTAAGCACTCGGTGCCCGATGGCTGGGCCGTTAATTTTAACGAAAGTTAAGCCTAATCGGTCAGCGACATATTCCATCAGGGTCGTTTTTCCATAACCTGGTGGAGATATAAGGAGCAGGAGTCCCATGAGGTCAGTGCGTTTGGTAGCGCCGAGGCTTCCCATTTGTTTAGCGAGGTTATCGCCAATAATGGGCAAATAAACTTCGTCGATAAGACGATTACGCACAAATGAGCTGAGGATTCTGGGTTTGAATTCATCAAGGCGCAGTTGGGAACGTTTGCTATTGAGAACATTCTTTTTCGCTAACTCATAGCTCCGATATGCAGGAACAGTTTCTTGAGTAAAGAGATGCATACGTTGAATGAAATTGGAGTACTCAAAGGTAAGACTGCTCTCTTTTAAACGAGTATGTGCGCCTCTCATGCCTTCAATGAGCAAAGATGTTTTGGTATCTAGTGTTTTTGCGTTATCGTGTTGACCACTTAAAGCTAAGGAGGCAATTTCTTCGATGACACCTCCTGCAGGGACTTTGCCATATTCACTGATGACCAAAGCTCGTGCCCAATCTTTGATGGCTGGGTAGGCTATTTCTGGATTGCTTTGAATGGGGATTTTAAATTCTCCCTTAAGGTCTATTTGGCGCACGAGATTTTTTAGTAATCTCTGAGTTTCTAAGGTCATGTGCTCTTTGCCTCCACTGCCTAGAAGGTATATGATGTATTCGCTTGCTCCAGGTATTTCTAGGTGACTGAATAGATCAAGATTTTCTAAGTAATGCTGTAAATCGGCTTGTAATCTTTTTCTTAAATTTTGCCCGCCTTCACTACCGGGGTAGGTGGCTTGGAGTTTATGGTAGCTTAAAGATGTTTCTTGAATTTTCTTATAGTTTGTGCTGCCCTTATTTGCTGCTAGCCACACCCTGGCTAAGGCACGCTCTGAAGGAGTGCCCGAAAGAGGGCCGAGTTTGTGTTTAATGCGAGAGTAAGATTGACTTATGAGTGCAGCATCTTTATCGTGGACACCTTTGACATAGCCTTCATCATGACGGGAAGAGATATACTTGGCGATTTCTTCGCTTAGAGTCTCTTCTGCTAAATCGTGGATTGCTGTGTCGTTGTTTTGGTAGTCTTTGGTGAATTGGTAGGCTAAGTATTCAGCTCGGTAAACGTGCTGGTTTTCTGAAACGATCTCTTGACTCCAGACGGCTCTTGTGGCTTCCAGTTCTTCGTGTTGGACCTTCTCGAAATAGTCAGTCCCAGAAAGGTGAAAGTGTGGGTGATCGTTATGCATCACTAAACTCAACTCTAGAGCTTGCCGGTTGACGCTGAATGAATGGCGGCCCAGGCGAATAGAGTCTTCTCCTTCTCCAGAAAGCTCAAGTTGGTCTCTAAGGTGACGTATGGCTTGTTCTTTAGAGCTTTTCAGTTTTCCTTCGATTTCATCGGCTTTAACAACATTCCCTAGAGCTCGTAGTTGCTCGGCGAGGTCTCGAGCTTTATCCACCATGATATCAGCTGAGAATGTGCTATGGATTGCTTCTATATTTTCGGATCGGCTTAAGCGGGATTGTACGCTGGTCAGGATTCTTTCTGAGGCTGACGTGAGGGCCTGAATCTTTTTTTGTCTTTTTTCCTGTAGAATTAATTTTCGTGATTCGAAGGCACTGTAGATGGCATCGCGTTTATCTGCTAGTTTCTCTATGAAAACATCAAAGTCGCCAAAACGACCTTCTAATTCTTCTAGTTTGACCATCGTTCGAGATAATGATTCATCACATTTCTCTGGGGAGTCGGCTCGTTCTATGGCTGATGATAGGCTTTGGTCAATGAGGTTCATTTGAGCAGCGAATTCTGCTTCGCCTTCCTTTTGACCTATTTCATCATAACGATTTTTAAGGTGTGCTTTAACTTGATTAAGTAAAGCAAAGATGGCTGAGAGTTTTTCCATTATGATAGTCGACTGATTTGGATCGTCTATTTTGAGGCTACCCACTAACTCAGTTAAGAGTTCAAGGTTTTCGGCATTGCCTTTGAGTTGATCTTCAAGTTCTTTGGCTTGGCTACTTGATGTGATTTGCGAGACTTGCTCTTCTAAACCTTTAATTTGTTCTTCATATATGGCTAGG
The DNA here is from genome assembly GCA_015231345.1 of Planctomycetota bacterium. Lineage (GTDB taxonomy): Bacteria > Planctomycetota > JADGBV01 > JADGBV01 > JADGBV01 > JADGBV01. The sequence continues at coordinate 4,499 of JADGBV010000063.1, read as the reverse complement.
GCAGAGTCTTCTTGAAGGAGATTAATACAACCGTTTGAAAGTCGGCTTGATCTTTCGTTGAGTTTTTCTTCAAACTGTGTGACTTTTTCGATGTCAGCATACTTTAAATCTTTCAGTACAATGACAGACCCTTTGAATGTCCTTAACTGTGATAATTTACTGACGTAATCTTCTAGTTGCGTATAAGCTGCTGAGTCAACTTCAGCACAGAGAAGTTTAAGTTCGTTTTCAACGTTTTTGAAACTTTGCTTGGTTTGTTCTTTAACTTGGCGAACTTTCTCGTATTCATCCATGGCTGCGAGAGCAACCTCACGAATGGCAATCAGAGGTTCATTGATTTTTCCGACTTCTTCTCTCTCTAACCAAAAGCAATGCTCAAGTAAGCGCTCAGCGTTTTGTGCAATTTCATGATAGAGTCCCATATAAGACTCATCTTTGGCAGCGAGTAAGATGATTTCTTTGCATTCAGCAAGAGTTTTTACGATGTCTTTATTGCCTAATTTACTTAAGTAGATGTCGCTGTTATCTTGGCTATCTAAGGTGACATCTCTTTCTTTGGCGGTAAATGGAGTTTGCCAAAGTTGCAGAATATGTTGTTTCCCAGGTCTGTCTTCGCTGGAGAATAGTGCCAACTTACCATCATCAAATAATGAGAAACCATGGCAGTTGATGGGAGAATCCATTTGTTGGTCTACGATATTATAGGGTAGCAGTAGGTAGTTTCCTTGCTGATATTCGTAATAGACATATAGGTAATCTTCACCATTGGGTGAACGGATGCATTCATCGAGGCGCATGCCATCAGTGGAATGTTCGAAAGTTTTGATGGCTCCGCTTTGTAAGAGACAGCCACCAGGGAAGACGATTCCTTGATCTTCAGGGAGAAGAATGCACGACTCTTCTAGGCTGTCGATTCTCCAGGCTTGGGATACTTTCTCGCAATAGGCAATATAGCGGTAGTCCTTTTCTTGGTAGGGCCGTATTTTTAATAAGATGATCGTGCCAATTGTTGCGAAGTATATTTCAGCATCATCAAGAGTTTGATCTTCATATTCTACGGGCTCGGCATAGATGCCTTGACCAGAATCTGTGTTGTCTTCAATTTTTATGGTAAGGTCACCCCCGACTGTTTCTACAAATATTTTGTCCTTAATGGATATATGAGGGAATGCGCCACCTCGCTGGTCGTCACGCCCCGTTCTTTCCCACTGGAATGTATGCTGGTCAGGGAATGAATATTCGTTTTCACTACGGTTACCTATGTAGCTTAATTTATCTTCCGAGATGAGCCATTTAAAAGCTTTGATGTCTTCTGCTTTCTTTCCGGTTCGAAAAATCATGAAGAGGTGAGGGCCACGTATGGCAAAGCGAGAGAAGGTGGTGTGACGGTAGAATTTATATAAATCGGCAAAGTCTTTGAGGAATTTTTCGTTGCCTAGTAACTCAAGGGACTCTTCATGAAAAGAATCATTTTCATAACGATAAACACCGAAAACATCCTCAAGTTCAGTTGTGGTTTTGAGGCCTATGTGCACATTATAGCCGAAGATAAAATGGGAGTTGATGGGCACCATATCCCTAGGTGTGCAGTTATGCTTCGTTGTGACTCGCCCTGTGTTGGCAAGCTCAAATTCAATCGCTCCAAAGAGTTTCTTGCGCCTCTGATTTAAATTCTCGATGCGCGTATTGAGATCGCCAGAGGCATTATTAAGGCGATTTTTGAGGATTTCGTAACTACCGCCTTCTAATTGAGATGTGCTATTTTCTTCAGCCATTTAGTCTATTTCCGTATTACTGAGTGAGTGCGGGAGAGGAACTTCCTCTAACCCCGCACATTGATAATAAAGAGTTGGATCTTAGTGTTTAATTACACTCCCAAGAGTGAACTGATTTTTTCACTAAGCAGACCAGCTTTTCCAGCGACCTCTTTGAGAGAGTTGAGTTTGCTCGTAGATTTATCGTCTTTCATTTGACTAGAAAGCCTTGAAAAGAGAGTTGATAGTTGAATGTTCTTCATGTCATCAATGGATACTCCCATATTGTCGATGAATGATCTCAACTGCGTTTTGAAGAATTCTGGGTCATTGCCTTGGAAGAATGTGTCTTTGACCTCTGAGAGAACTTCAGACCCTTTGACTAGGCGGTCGACGGAACGTGCTTCTGTAATGGCACCAATAACATTATTGAAAAATTGAGTTTCTCCTCCAACGATGTCTATGTTGGCAGTTTTAAGGGCTTCGGCGACGATACTAGATTGGGCGATGGCCACATCTTTGTTCATATTGATAGATGCGAGTTGTAAGTCTCTGTCTTTATTGAGACGAAGTTTGAATTCTTCATGCTCTTTACCTACGCCATCTAGCTCTTTCATGGAGCTTGCTTTCTTCGAGATGCCTTCTGCTTCAGCCGTGGACTTACGTAGCATAATATCGGCCTCTACTTCTCCTTGCTTTTTAAGTGCGTCTGACTTAACAGAAATGACTTGTGCTTCTGCTAGGCCAGATGCAGCTTCTTCCGCAGCCGTTGCATCAGCCATAACTTTCTTGGCTTCAGCTTTTTTGATGGCTGCACTTTGAAGGCTTTCTGCTTCAATGACTCTCTGTTCAGCTTGAAGTTCGGCAGCTTTCCTTTCGGCTTCAGCTGCTTTTACGTGGGTGACAAGATCTTGTTCAGCTTTGAGTTCAGCAGCTTTCTTGGCCACCTCAGCTTCCTTGGTTCTTTTTAGAGCTTCTTCTTCTGCGTCACGTTCTGCTTCAGTGAGTGTAACAGCTTTGGCTCGCTCGGCTTCGGCTAACTCGCGAGTATCTTTGATTCGTTCTTCTTCTTCAACCACAGATTTTTCGACCATGATTCGTTCTCTGATGGTATCTTGAATATTTCGTTTTTCTATTTCCAAAGCTTTTTCTTTTTCGATGGTTGCCAGGGAAACTGTTTTTTCTCTTTCGGTTGCTTCCAGCATGCGGTCTTTTTCGATTCGTTCAGACTCAATAGCCTCAGTGCGTTCTTTGTTCTTTTGTGCCACAATGATTTGGCGCATTTTATTTTCTTCGGCAACGAGAATTTCTTCTTCGGCTATAATACGAGCCTGTTCGGCTTTCTGTCTCTCTTCTTGTTGAACACGTGCAATATCTGAAGATTCGCGTGACTTAATATTGGCGACTTCACGACGTTGGCGTTCTTCGGATTCAGCTTTTTGTCTCTCCATTTCTAAAATGGCTTCACGGGCGTCCACATCCTGCTGTGTGATTGTTTTGCGTTCATCATTTCTAATTTGATTGGATTTGATGCGTTGAATGGCTGTGAGTTCAGTGATCTTCTTGATCCCCTGTGAATCTAAAATATTGTCGTCTTTTAGGCTATGAATATCAGTCTGCTCCAAGTAATCGATAGAAGCATCTTCTAAGGTATAGCCGTTCAGATCAGTGCCAATAAGCTCTACAATTTGTTCTTTGAATTCTCGACGGGCATTATAGAGTTGTTCAAACTCAAAGAGTTTACCGACAGTTTTAAGTGATTCACTAAATTTAGCATCGAAGAGTTCATTGAGGGCTTCTCGAGTGCTCGCACGAGTGACACCAATCATATCTGCAACTCTCAAAACATCATTTTCTGTTTTGTTGACACGAACAAAGAAGACAACTTTGATATCAGCTCGTAGGTTGTCTTTACATATGAGGCCATCTCCGGCACTTCTTTCGATTTCTACACGTTTAACGGAAATATCCATCACTTGAAATTTGTGAAGAATGGGTAATACAATTTTTCCCGTGAAAGAGACTTGAGTCCCAGCCCATCCGTTACGGATCATGGCCGTTCCAGGTAAAACTTTTCTATAACATTTTGAAATGAAGAGTAGCAAACCGATAAATACGATAAAACCGATTGCTACAAGAATCCCTAAGGATAATTGAATATCCATATATGCTCCTTAAATGATGAGTAAAAAACTTAATTTTCGTTAAAAGGTGAAACTAAAAATTTATCTTTATCTTCTTGGTATTCGATGATAACCACTTTATCACCTCTATTTAAAGTGGTTCCATCTTCGCAGACTGCGCCGACAAGAATAGGACTAGATGTTGATTCGACCTGAACTCGGCCAAAAGTAGAATTGATTGTTGTAGTTTCCACCGAAGCAATTCTGCCAATGAGATTATTGTCCTTTTCATGCTCATCGCCTTTTAAGCTAGCGAAGAAATGACGAATGGGGTAAAGAATGAAACGTGAAGCAATGATGCCAATAATGACAATAACGGGGAGGGCGCATAAACCCAAAAATAAAGATCTTTCTGGATTAATATAATAAGTAAATGTCATGGCAAAAAACCAGCATATGGCTGACCAGCATGAAATGAAAATAGTGAAGGGGAGCTCTTTGATATAAACGAAGGAAAGCAATGTTCCTGAGATCCCATCCAAGCCATCAAGGTCAATATCGATATCTAAGCCGTCAATGTCTATGGCTCCCATAATGACGACAAGCCAATACAGAACAGTTG
>JADGBV010000062.1 GCA_015231345.1 Planctomycetota bacterium | reverse complement strand
CTATTCCATGGACAAACCCGAAAAAAGCTCACCTCTAGCCAAATATCACAAGAGCATTGACAAGAAACGGCAACTCAATCAACAGCTTGTCGATCAATTACAACTGAGCCTAAAAGTCCCAGCTAATTGCCCACCAGGTTTTTATGAAATGCGTGCCGTTTCCCCGCAAGGGGTATCCCAGCCCATACGTTTTGTCATCAGCTCTTTGACTCAAGTCAAAGAAGAGGAACCTAACGATAACATACAAAGCGCATACCCATTACCGCCACTTCCAGCATGTGTGAATGGGCAAATATTGCCCGGCGAATCAGATATATTTTCTTTTTCAGGCAAAAAAAATGAAAGCATTGGCATTCAAGTCTACGCCAGAGCACTTATTCCTTATCTTGCTGATGCAGTGCCTGGTTGGTTCCAGGCTGTGATATCAGTTACCGATAGTCGCGGGAGGGAGCTAGCTTATGCAGATGATTACTTTTTTCAGCCTGACCCTTATCTTCTATTTACACCTCCGAAAGATGGCACTTATTACCTGACCATTCGTGATGCCATATACAGAGGAAGAGATGACTTTGTCTACCGCATCGAAATGGGACAGCTCCCCCATGTAAAAGCCATCTATCCCTTGGGAGGGAATAGAAATGACACAACAGAAATAGAATTAATGGGCGACTTCTTGCCCTACTCCAAACTAAGTTTTAATCCTCAGAGTAAAGGATATAATACCTTAAAGAATAATACTCTAACACTCAACGAGCTCTCTCTTCTTTCTCCGCCACAATTCGCTCTTTCTTCCTTAACTGAGGTGCGAGAAGAGACTATGGGCAATGATATTCAAGAAATACCCCGAGTGATCAATGGGCGCATACTAAAAAAAGGAGAAAGTGACCGTTACCAGTTTCATGCCAAACAAGGTGAGCAAATTCATATAAGTATCCAAGCTCGCCAACTTGGTTCACCCATTGATGCCGCAATCAGAATTTTTAGCCCTGAAGGCAAAAGGCTAAAGACTTTTGACGATCACCCAGATATCACCCAAGGGATGCAAACCCATCATGCCGACCCCTATACGACATTTGACATTCCTGCCGACGGTGTCTATTCCATTGAGGTCTATGATATTCAAAATCAGTATGGGCCCGAATATGCTTATCGCTTGATATTAAAACTCCCAGTCGCACATTTTGCCTTACGCGTAAGTCCCTCTGCCATTAGTATCCCTCCAAGTGGCACAGGAGTTTTTATGATTCACGCACATCGATCATCAGCAATGAAGCAAGAGATCAGACTCAGTCTTGATCCAACTCTGCCGGGCGTAACTTTATCTGGCACGACCATAGCTCCCGAGTCCGACTCGGTTGTGATGACCTTGAGTGCTTCGGGTAGAAGCAGGAAGAGCAATTACAAGCAAGTACGCTTGGTGGGCAAAGCCAAGATAGGAGGCGAAGAGGTCATTGTCCAAGCTCAACCAGCAGAAGACATGATGCAGGCCTTTTTGAATCGCCACCTCGTACCGACTGAAGAATTACTTATTGTCTCTGGCAAAGGGAATCGCATGCTAGTGGAATCCGACGAGGCAGATCAAACCATCGCCTTATCTTCTCTGAATCCAGCGAAAATCGACATCCCCATGCCTCTCAATAAATGGTGGAAAACCTACACTCAAAAAGGGCAATGGTTTGTGGAAGCACTTGCGCCTGTCACTGGAATCAGCGCCAAAGTAACCGACTATAATGGAAAAGCAGGAACTTTAACAACTGAGCTCATCGTTGAAAACAAAAAAGATATCGCTCAAAAAGGCAACCTTGTTTTTCGCATTTCTGTGATCCCTTCAACTCAGAAAAATAAGAAGCCCCGTTTTATTTGCTTCTCAAAAGCTAGACCCTACAGCTTTTTAGATGAAGAGAATATTAAGTAAGGTAGCCTTACTCTGAACGGGAATACTCATCATCTCCTTATTACACTTCTTTCTTCCAGTGGCCCCTGGGTTATTTATACTCAAAAGAACCTTCACCTCCTGGGCATCAAGATTCTGCATATCCATCCCTATGGCATCATATTCTCCTAAATCCCAAGCCCCCTTGGATGGTATGATTCTGGTATTGGGGTAACCTCCAAGCGTCTTATTCTATTGTATAATATAGAGCTAATGGCCAAGTGCTCACCACACGATCGCGTGATGACTTGCAGAAATATTTATAATGAGAGATGGAAAGAGATGAATTTGACACGTTGGCCCTGCCAACGTGACGTCAAACTTTCATAAACTCAATGTACTTTAAGAAGCTGCACCTTGAAGACTAACCAAGAGTTAGGAGGAATAGACGCACCAGCACCCCTGGCGCCATAACCCAATTCAGGAGGAATCACTAGGTAGCATTCTCCGCCTTCTTTCATTTTTTGCACCCCTTCAGTCCAGCCTCCAATCACTCGATTTAAAGGAAAATCAATAGGCTCACCTCTGTCAAATGAGGAATCAAATTTTGAGCCATTGAGAAGTTTACCTTCATAATGAACTGTTACTGTTGTTGATGATGAAGGTGGTTTTTTACCCGTACCCGCTTTTGTTTCAATATAGTAAAGCCCACTGGCAGTTTTAACAGCACTAGCTTTGTGATCCTTTTCTATTTTTTTAATCACAGCTTGAATTTCACCTTCTTTCTCCGCTTTTTCAATTTCGGCGTAATTATCAAGCCTAGAAATTTGCTTCTTCATGGCTTCTTCGTCAAACTTACCACTGATGGTCACTTTTTTAATCAGAACCGTTTCTTTGGGAACCACATTGCCACCACCGCGATACTTCGGATGACTCACGCACTCAACCCCTTTAATGGCATCAACCACATCTAGTCCTTCTACCACTTTGCCAAAAACAGCATAAGCGGCGCCTCCTCGAGGCTGGTCCAACATACCGTTATCGACAACATTAATGAAAAACTGTGCCGTTGCTGAGTCTGGAGCAGAAGTCCTCGCCATGGCTATGGTGCCACGGTTATTTTTGAGACCATTGCGCCATTCGTTTTTAATAGGCACATGGAGTCCAGCCGTTTTTTTATCAACACTTGCAGAGAATTGTCCGCCTTGAATCATAAAAGTTGGCATAACTCTATGAAAAATCGTATTTTCATAAAAGCCTTCGCGAGCATAACGCACAAAATTGGCCGTTGATATGGGTGCTTTTTCGAAATTGAGCTCTATTAGGATCGTTCCCTTAGAGGTTTCCATGCTAGCGAAAACGCCTTCTTTAGCAGCTTTGCCTTCTGCACTCAGGCCACAAATTAACAGAAACATGCTGATTAAAGTGTAAAATATCTTCATCTTTTCTCCACTGAAAGGTAAGTCGCATGAAGAATAAAAACTAAGGCTTCATGCTCGAATTGGCTTAAAATAATACTCTCAATGCTCACACGTCAAATATGGAAAAGCTTATGGGCAGCATCTCAGCCAAAAATGGACCGGTCATACTAAGGCATTGAAGACTACTCTTCGAAAAAAGCCTTTTAGAAAGGCCATTTTTAGTGAATGAATATCATAATGAGAAAAACATATGACTTTATTTCTTTAGGAGATCATCAAAGCATATAAAATGCTGAAAGGTTTCCCTTAGCAGCTCTGGGCGTTTTAGGTCGCCGTGATAAATCAAAACAGGTCTGATGGATCTTCTGCTCGTATTTTTCAATTTACTGAGTTTATCTTCCATCTCCTCAGCCACCTTAGAATCAATGACGTCTTTGAATTTTACTTCACAAGGGTAAATATTCTTTTTCGTTTGAATTAAGAGATCAACCTGACATGCTTGCAATTGCTTTGTCTTTTTTTGATAATAGGGAGATGCGCTCATGATACTTGAGGGAGCCAGCTGAAGAACATCACAAATGGACTTGAGATTATTCAACACTAGGTTTTCAAATTGGAGACCAATCATTGCATCCCAAGCGCTTAAGTCTTCCAGGTGCAGGTCATCAAGTAAATGGTTTTGTATTTGCTCATGGCGTGGGTATATGTATTTAATGTAATACCGGATATAGTTATCACATATTCTAATTTTAAAGCGTCGACCTCGTTTACCCTCTTGATTAAAACAGTAATCTTTCTTTATGAATCCTGCTTCTTGAAGAGTTTCTACCTTTTTACTCAAGCCTCCAGTTGATTCTTGCTTGAGAGCTCGTGCTAAATCTGCATACTCCAACGCCCCACTTTTCAGCACTTCAATGATTCTTTGATATTCGTCATTTTTCTTCTCAAAAATATCCTTGAATATCTGATCAAATTCTGAATACAAAAATCCTTCTGGGGTAAAGCACATTCTTTTTATGTTATATCCTGCATCCATATGGGTCTGTACTTCTTCAAGGTAACGTGGGACTCCTCCTGTGACTGATAAAACCTTAAGCTTTTCACTGCTGGAGACTCGCTTATTCCCCCAAAAGGCATTCGCTTCTGCCAAACTTAGCTCCCCTAGGCTAATTGTTAAAGAGACTCGACCAACAAAACCTTTATCATGCAATATATTATCATTAATCCACGATGTGATGGAGCCACACAATACCATAGTTAGATTTGGAAGCTTCTTGAACCGGGTGTCCCACATACCTTTCAATTTCCCCGGAAAATCACGATCTCCCGATGCCATCCATGAAATTTCATCGAGAAGGACAACTTTCCTTCGCTTGACCTTACTTAAAAGATTGCTGAGTGTATCGAAAGCCTCGTTCCAGTGAGAAAATTTCAGAGAGTGCAGACCAAAGTGAAGCCCCACAAGTTCTCCAAAATGAGCTAACTGGTCAGCTCTCTTGACTCCTTCGCGCGGAGCAAGTCCATAGAGATTAATAAATTCACAATCCTTTGCACTCTCTTGGATAAGCGTGCTCTTCCCAATACGCCTCCTACCTCGACAAACCACAAGAGAAGCACCGCCTTGTTGCTGGAGCTCCTTCAGAAGCCCTAATTCCCTTTCTCGTCCAATAAACATAAATTCCTGACTTGAAAATGCCTTTTTCTTATTTTCAAGTCAATTTTGCATTGTCAAATTTCTGACTTGAAAATGCCTTTTTACTATTTTCAAGTCAGTTTTGCGTCATCTGATTCTTGACTTGAAAATGACTTTTTGCTATTTTCAAGTCAGTTTTAAGTCAAATCCAGCCGCTGAATCCTAAAAAATTAACAAAAAAAATCCCGCCCTAATATAGGGCGGGATTTGAATTTGAATGAGCCTTTAATTTCAGATATTAAGGCGAGATTTCAATCTCATTAATCTTATAAAGCACTAGAAATTATAGACTAAAGTCGTTGTTAAACGAATATCGTTTTTCTTCTTGCCTGGAGCAGGAATATTACTGTACTGATCTTCTAGGACTGCTTTCAGGTTGAAGCTACCAGCAATTTTGGTTTCAACTCCAATCTCTGCACCCAATAAGTAATCGTCACCTTCAGAAACATCACCAGAAAGTTCGAGTCCTTGCCATACTTTAGCTGATTCATTCAACTGGTATGACCATTTTTCAGCAGCATTCCATGCCATAGCATCAGTGCTTTCTAAATTATTATATTGTTGAGATTGATAGCCTAATCCAGCTTCAAGATCCAAGTTCGCTTTCTCACTTTGAATCACACTATAACCTAGACCAGGGCCTACTTGCAAGCGGTAATCCAAGTCAGCAATATTATCAACATCATAGGATATATCGACAAGCCAATAAGCTCTTTCACTAATCGTTCGGTTGTACTGTGCACCGAAAGAGTAAGCATCAGAAGTTTTCTCATCGTTTTCTTCACCAAAGTAAATACTGGCATCAAGCGCTAATTTACTATGTTCTGTTTCACGTACGCCGTCATAATCAGTATTGAACTGAGTGCTTTCCGTATTGCCACGTGAGAAATTAAGCCCCAAAGATAAGGAGTGACTCCACTCAGAATCTTCAGCAGCACTGACGCCAATGGCTAAGGCCATAGGCACAGATAGGGGTAATAGGTATTTTTTCATACTTTTTATATCTTTATTATGTAGTTTTTCTAGGCAGAAGCATAACATGAAGCATCTCATGTTCAAGATGCTAACAAAAAATATTTGACACCTTCTTTTATTCCCTATTTATATTCATTCACAATTCGATCTAAAAAGCTTGCCGGCAATCATAATAAAATTCTTCAAAAACTTTTGGCTAGGGCTATATAAGGACCTACACTTCCTCATTAGAGCGCTATGCATACTCATACTACTACTGCTTATTTTTTGCGCAACCATCTTTAGCGTTTTAGTGAGCAATCAAGAAAGCCTTATATTCAGACCCAAAGCAGAAACTTGCGAAGACTTCAAATGGGCTCCTTACGTCATCGAAGAGCATTCTTTAGATTACGAGAAAGGCAAGGCCTATGGCTGGATGTTTCGCGCTCCCAGAAGTAAAAATTGCATTCTCTATTTTTATGGAAATTCTGATAGTTCAGCGTCTTTTGCTGAACGCATCCCTTGGCTGAGCCAGCTCAGTGATGCTTCTTTTTTTATTTTGGAATACCCCGGCTACGGAAAAAACAGTGGCGCAGCCAGTGAGGCAAGCTTAAATGAGCTTATGGCTCTTTGGGGAGCCTACTTCAAACAGCACTTTAATTACAAACCCAAGGAGCTTATTTTTTGGGGGCGTAGCCTGGGTGGAAGCGTTGCCGCTATGATGAGTCAGCATATGGAATGTCATGGACTTATTCTCGAGTCACCTTTTATAAGCATGGTGGAGCTAGCCTCAGATAAATACCCGTATTTGCCCATCTCCATGCTGTGCACGAATACACTGCCAATATTGGAACCTGCAAAGCATTTTCAAGGCAAAGTCGCCATCATCCACAGCAAAGATGACACTGTTGTTTTGCCACGGCATGCACAGAGTTTTAAAGAGCATTTGCCCGAAAACGCTGATTTTTTAAGTATTACGGGAACTCATAAAAAAGGCTATCAAGGCCATGGCTCTGATTACAAAGTGTTTTTGCAGAGAATTTTCCCAGCAAGCTTCTCAAAGTCTTTGGCCCTAGGCGACAATTCAAGCGAAAAGTGACATTTTGAACCTAGGGAGAGAAGCTTAGCCAAAAATCACCCAAAACGCTGTTTTTTGATCGGATCCTTCCCTTGCCAAAAAAGGATCACCCTTATTTTGCCCGCGGATTTTGTTTGCAGAGAAATACAATGGCTAGAAAACGTAGAATACACAAATTGGTTAATGGCAAAACCAAAAAGGCTAATCACGGCCGTAAACCTTGCCGCGGTAAAGCTAAAGGACAGCTTTAATCATATATCTTTAGGCCCCAAAAACATCTTGTGTTTGGGGCCTGAGCCAAATTTATTATATTCTCAGACGCAAAAATTATGCGTCATTTCATTTAAGCCAAATCGCTAAACGCGCTTCTAATTCTTTTTGATCTTGCTTGGCTTTCATTAAAAGTTCATCTACTTCATTGCTATGATGCACTGCGCCGTAATCGGCAATGATTTTAGTGCCCCTTGAATGATCACGATTTCGACTTCCTTCAACCTGCTCAAGACGGGTGCGACTTAACTCGAAATAATAATGAGCACAAAGCTCAATGGTTTCGGGACAATTCAGCTCGTGCAAAATGGCAGCAAAAGGCTTAAACTCTATGGAGGATTCCATGGCCTGCACAACCTCAGTTGTTGTTTGCTCCTTGCTTCCCGAGCATAGAAAGGAAAATAAAGCCTTAAAAGCGTAATAGTTCAGAAAAGTTTCATAACTCTCCAGAGCCTGAACTCGCCAACTTTCCCTTAAAAAATTCTTACCCAAAGCGGGGATGTCTTGCGCTAAGTATATATCTTTCGTTGTTTCTACCGTCAAAAAAGCTTTGGCTTTAAGCACTAAGGTCATGAGTTCAGCTCTACCCAGCTTGGTAGGGAATTCATTCCTGCGTGCTTTATTGCGTTTGGCAAATTTAAATTCGTTGCGCATCAAAGCATAACCATTATGAGACCACATCCAGCCGGGCATAATTTCGTTGATTTGCGCAGATAGTCCACTAATAGGTTCTGTGGGAGCATTGATTAAAGAGAAAGGCAAAGACACCTTTTGGGGCAGGGTCACCACACCCGTAGATATCAGCGAGTAGGGAGCTTCACTGTAGTTCGCGGGAAATTTAATGGAAGAGCCTAAGCCAAAGAACGTGCCCTCCCCGGGGAAAAGTTCCTGGTCCGGCGCTTTGCCACTATGGTTAGAACCAACATTAGCTCCATAGCCAACATTCCCCTTGCCCTCTGGCCAGATAGCACCTATAAGTAATGATTGATGATGCATGCCCACAAAAGGCCCCACCAGCGAAGACGTCACCTCACCTTTACCCAAATGGGTATTAGGCCCAATAAGAGAACTATGCACTTGTGCTTGATTTTCCGCTACGGAATATTCCATCATCAAAGATGACTCCACAACAGCCTGCGAATCTAGATGCGTTCCCCACTGCACATAAGAGTCCCTTAAAATAACACCGGCACCAATCTCTGTAACTTCTTCCGCAGAAGAGAGTACCATGCTATGAGCGACCTGCGCTGCCCCCCTCACTTGAGCGCACTCACCCAGATAAAAAGACTGAGCGGAAGGGCAGTTCTCCAACAAAGAGCCCGAGCAGGCGATGCTATAAGCGCACTGAGTTTTTTCACGGTAAGATTGAAAAGATTCTGCGACTTCTTGCTGATAAGTTACTTCGTGCTCAAAAACAAGTTTTGTCGCCAAAGCCAAGTCCAGCTCAGCAACACATTCTAAATCCCTTCCTCCAAGCTCATTGCCAATGGAGATGATAAGTGCTTCCGCACTCAAATTCTCGCCCCCTTGAACTCGGCCGCAATTTATCATAAGGGCAGAAGGCATCATGATAACCTGACTCATCAGTGTCACGTCCTTAACTAAACAATTATCAGAAATCATGCAGTCACTAAGGCATGAATTTGAAATCCCTGAAGGGAATTTTATGCCACCTAACTCATGAGTGTCTTGAAAAATGCCCAAGTAAAGGGAGCCTAAGAACTGATTATTCCAAATGGAGTTTAGTTCAAAATTTTCATGAACACGGACCTGATTCCAATCTTGGCAGCGGTTCTGCTGTTTTTCCAGCTGCTTAACTTCATGGTCTTTTAAAGACCGACCTTTAAGCTCACGAGTTTGTTTTGCCTCGTCAATGGAAGGGATTAAAGGTGAATGGGAAGCCCTTTCTGTAAATTCTTTAAGCCTATCCATTTGCCCCTCTTTCAAGCCCACTTCTCCAGTTTTTCAGTAAATTTGAGTAAATCTGCCGGTTCCGGGCACTCAATCGTCACGCTCTCTTCGGCGCCAAAAGGGATATAACATAAACTCTTAGCATGAAGGGCCACGCGATCTAATAGAGGAGACTCTTCCCGCTCACTATTCTTTTTTGAGCGGACGTACTTTTTTTTGATTTTTGAAAGAAGCGGAAAAGCACCGCCGTATTTCAAATCACCCACTAAGGGCAAGCCAATATCAGATAAATGGATGCGAATCTGATGAGTCCGACCTGTGGCTGGAAAACAACGCACTCTAGCAAAACCTCTAAAGGTGCGCTCCTTTTCAACGCGAGTCAAAGAATTCTTTCCTTTTCGACGCACCACTGTATGACCTTTTCTAAGAATGGGCCCCACAGGTTTATCTATAGTTAACTCTTCAAAGCCCACAAAGCCTTGCACATAAGCCAAATATTCTTTCTTGATGGTGCGTTCTTGAAACTGCATGGATAAATGGCGCATGGCATCTTTATGCAATGCCACCAAAACAAGCCCACTGGTCCCCACATCAAGGCGGTGCACAAAAGTGGCGTCGGGATAATCTTCCTTAAGAATCTCTAAAAGAGAACTCCGGCCCATATCTCGTCGATCAGGAATGCAGCCTAGACCTGCTGGCTTATTGATCACTAAGTGATGCTCATCGGCAAAGAGAATCTCGTGATTCGGCGTCTTATTAAACTTCTTGGGTTTCCGTATATCCATGCCCCAAATATAGGGGAAAGTCGAGATGTTCATCCCTTGTTGAATTTTTTTTTTTCGTATGCTGCCGCGCCTCAATTTTGACCCTCTTATTGAACTGTTTTATTGACTCTTCCAAGCATTGCTATAACGGGAATTGGACTCTGTGCTCCTGGCAGTAACAACCTCCAAGAATTTCGAAAAATGTTACTCAGCGATGGCAGCGGAGTGGAAAATATCGAAACCCGCCATATGGGCCAAGTCCATGCCGGGGTTTGTCATTTCGATGAATTAAAGTACCAGAACCGCAAACAACTGCGCCGAGGAACTCGAGCGGGCTCCATCGCCATTTATTGCTCTCGAGAATCCATCGATAATTCAGGCTACAACTTAGAAGAAGCCGATAAAAGTCGTATCGGTGTCTACCTTGGCATTACAGAACATGGCAATGTGGAAACAGAAAATGAAATTCATAATATTTCCGCTTTCGACAACGACACGAAATATTGGACCCATCACCATAACCCACGCACCGTTGCCAACAACCCTGCAGGGGAAGTCACTTTAAATACAGGCATCACCGGGCCACACTACACAATCGGAGCAGCCTGCGCCGCTGGCAATGCTGGTCTTGTTCAAGCCGTGCAAATGCTCCAGCTAGGAGAGGTTGATATGGCGCTTGCCGGAGGCGTCAGCGAAAGCATTCACACTTTTGGAATTTTTGCAGCTTTTAAAAGTCAGGGAGCCCTGGCCACCCATGAAGACCCAACAAAAGCCAGTCGACCTTTCGATCAAAACCGTAATGGTATTGTGGTTAGTGAAGGTGGTTGTGTTTACACCTTAGAGCGCCTAGAAGACGCCCAAAAACGCGGAGCCAATATCATCGGGCTCATCAGTGGTTATGCCATCAATTCAGATGCGACTGATTTTGTTTTGGCCAACCCAGTTCAACAAGCTAAGTGCGTTGAACTCGCTCTTAAGAAAGCCAATTTAAAAGCTTCCGATATTGATATTGTCAACACTCACGCCACAGCCACCCCCATGGGCGATATTCAAGAATGCACCGCCCTTCGAGAAGCTTTTAGCGGTTGTTCGGACACTTATTTTAATAACACCAAAGGCTTTATTGGCCACTGCATGGGAGCCGCCGGAGCCTTGGAGTTGGCGGGAAATCTGCCTGCCTTTGAAGATGGGTTCATACACCCCACAAAAAACCTAGAAGAATTGGACCCCGAGTGCGCCTTGCCAAACCTTGTATATGGTCAAGCTACACAAAAAGAAGACATAAGGATTATTCTCAATAATTCCTTTGGAATGCTTGGGATCAATTCAGTTGTCATAGTCACCCGATATAACGGATAATCATTTATAAAATCATGACCGCAGAAGAAGTTAAAAAAGCCGTACTCGATATTATCTCAGACATCGCTCCGGATGAAGACTTGGATGACCTCCAGGGAGACAAAGCGTTAAGGGATCAAATCGACTTAGACTCCATGGACTTCCTTGATATTGTGATGGAACTCCGAAAACGCTATAAAGTTGAAGTTCCTGAAGCCGATTACATGGAACTTAATACTTTAGATGGGTGCGTAAAGTACCTACTGCCAAAACTCACATAATTTCCTGAAAAAGGGCACTTCCTGCAGGAAGAAACCCTAGTTTATTATCAGGATTGAAAAAAGGCCGAGAGCTTTAAAAGGCCCCGGCAGATGGGAAAAGACTATTTAGCAGGAATAGAAGATCACTATGATATTATCATCATAGGCAGTGGTCTTGCCGGGCTCACTTCAGCTAATGTTTTAGCCAAAGCGGGCCGTA
The DNA here is from genome assembly GCA_015231345.1 of Planctomycetota bacterium. GTDB lineage: Bacteria > Planctomycetota > JADGBV01 > JADGBV01 > JADGBV01 > JADGBV01. The sequence continues at coordinate 1,931 of JADGBV010000062.1, read as the reverse complement.
AAGTTCTTCTTTTGGAACATCACTACCAATATGGTGGTCTTTCCACCTGGTTCAAAAGAAAAGGAGGGCATATTTTTGATGTTTCCCTCCATGGTTTCCCCGTAGGCATGATAAAATCCTGCCGCAAATATTGGACCAAAGGCATTGCCGACCGCATTGAGCAGATCAAAGAAGTCCGCTTTGAAAACCCCCAATTCAATATCAGCACCACCTTTGATAAAGTAGATTTTTCCCGGATCCTTGTCGAGCACTTCGAAGTCGCTCCAGAAAAAGTCGAAGAGTTCTTCAGCACACTGCGCAAAATGAACTACTACGAAGATAGTGGCGAAACAACGGGTGAGCTTTTTGAACGTTTTTTCCCTGGACGAAACGACATTACCCGTTTTCTGCTGGAACCCATCGCCTACGCCAATGGCTCCACTCTTGAAGACCCTGCCATTACCTTTGGCATCGTCTTCTCCAATTTCATGAGCAAAGGCGTCTATATTTTCAAGGGCGGAACCGACTTAATGATTTCCGAGATGATCAAAGAGCTTAAAAGCAATGGCGTTGAGCTGCGCAAAAGCGTCAAGGTGGATAAAATCCTCGTAGAAGATGGTGTCGTCAAAGGAGTCAACGCTGGCGGCAGAGATATTCAGGCCACAGCTGTTCTTTCCAATGCCAGTATACAGGGCACTATACTCAAGCTTACGGGCAAAGAGCATTTCAAAAAGGACTTCGTTCAAGAAGCTGAAAAAGTACGTCGCAATAACAGCTCAACTCAAGTCTACATGGGCCTTAAAAGTGACACTCAAATCCCTTTTATCGGCGACCTCATTTTCACTTCAACGTCCGAAGAGTTCAGCTCTAAGGCTCTTGTCGACGGCAATATTACCAGTCGTACTTTTAGCCTCTATTACCCTGATATGCGACCCGGAAAAGGCAAAACTGCTATCGTATCATCCACAAATGCATGGATTGAAGACTGGGAGCACTTGAGTGAAGAGGAATATCAGAAGGAAAAAGATAAACTCATCGAGGAAACCCTTACTTGCCTAGAGCAATTCCTTCCAGACATTCGCTCACAAATCGATTATGTCGAAGCAGCGACTCCTAAAACTTTTGAGCGCTACACACTTCACCCAGGGGGAGCCTCCTTTGGCACGAAATTCGAAGGGCTCAAAGTATCCGAAGACTTACCCGATCAGTTGCCTGGACTTTACCATGCCGGCTCTGTGGGCATTATTATGTCCGGCTGGCTTGGAGCCATCAATTATGGAGTGATTGTCTCTAATAAGGTGGACCGCTACCTGAACACGCAAACTACCCTTAACCCGCAAAGAGTATAATAAAACATGAGTGATCTTTTCGCAGGCCGCAAGGTTATTGTTACCGGAGCCACACGAGGCATAGGCAAAAGTATTGCCATGGCATTCCTCAAAGAAGGAGCCACACTTATCGGCACTTACCACAGTAATCATCAAGCTGCAGAAGATTTCAAAAAAGAAGCAGGGGATTTAGCAGACAACTGTGATTTATATTCTTTCGATGTCGCTTCATATAAAGACGTTGAAAACTTCTATCAAGAATGCGAGCAAAAACACTCCGCCATCGATATCTTAATCAACAATAGTGGCATCCGCAAAGACTCTGTTTTGGCTATGATGTCCGAAGATGATTGGCAACAAGTCATACAGACCAATCTAAGCGGCTGCTATAATATGAGTAAGTTTGCCGTCATGAATATGATGCGTCAACGCTATGGCCGTATTATCAATATCAGCTCACCCATGAGTCGCCTTGGCTTTAGCGGTCAAGCCAACTATTCAGCCTCAAAAGCAGGACAAGAGGGCCTGACCAAGTCCCTATGCAAAGAGGTTGCCTCTAGAGGCATTACAGTCAACTGCGTCTCTCCGGGCTTTATTGAAACAGAGCTTCTCAAAGATTTGGAC
>JADGBV010000061.1 GCA_015231345.1 Planctomycetota bacterium | reverse complement strand
CTCGATAGAGAAACTAGATTAACAAGCAGAAAGTGACACTAAATATTGACACCATGGAAAAGCACCATATAATAGTGTCATGAATAAGAGACAGAGGAAAACACTCTCGGAAATATTTGAGAAACCTACGCGAGCTAATATAAAATGGTCGTCTTTAGTCTCTTTGATGAAGGCAATGGGTGCAATTGTTGAGGAGAGAGAGGGATCAAGAGTTTGCTTTTATGTTTTGGATGAAGCTGTTGTTCTGCATAAGCCGCACCCAGGTAATGAGATAAAAAAGTATGTAGTTGATGACCTGAGAGCATTTTTCAAGAAAAAAGGAGTTTTAAAATGAAGCCATTCGAGTACAAAGGTTATGTTGGAACGATAGATTACAGCGATGATGATGAGGTCATGCATGGAAAAGTAATTAATATTAGCGGCCTTGTAACTTATGAAGCCAGCAATATTAAGCAACTTAAAAAAGAGTTTGTGAAATCAGTGGAGTCTTATCTTAAATTTTGCAAAGAGAATGGGAAAGAAGCTCAGAAGCCTATGACTGGTCGCCTTACTGTTAGGCTTGATCCTCAGCTGCATTTAGAAGCTGTATCGGCAGCTATGGAAAATCATGTTTCTTTGAATGAGTTTATCAGTAAAGCTGTCAATAATGCTGTTCATGTTTCTTAATAATAGTGAATTTCTTAAGACTACCCTATAATATCAAGATCAATCAGATTTTTCGATATAAAAAAAGTTTAATATTCAGCTGTTTGCTGAATATTATTATATTAATGATTATTGCTTTTTATTCATACCGGAACTTGCCTCCAACTGTCGCTCATTACTAATATGAATATTCTCGTTTACCATCAAAAGTGTACTATAGAAGTGATTGATCCATTAGGGGGGCCAGATTTATATGAACAACCAGAGGTTAGCTTTTTCTGTGAAATTGATACTGACGAGGCTCTTGACTATAAATTTGTTGTGGATGAATTAGCTCTTATGATGGGCTTTAGAATAATTGAAGTGCTGTCTGATGTAGTCCAGGTGAATTATTTGCCAAATATCCCTATATGGATTGATGTAAAAAAAGGTGTTCGATTTTGGAATAAAATAGAAGAAAAAAAGGATCAGTAAGATTGCAACGAACCACATAGCACTCATAAAAACTCACATATTTCAGCAGGATTGATAAGCAAATAAAATATTATCACTGATTCCCTAGCAATTCATGATCAATTTTCAGCTTGCATGCAGAAATTGGGAATAATAATCTTAATCCGCACCCATCTACAGGAGAATGGTTCGCTTGATATTAATGGCTATAGAGAATATAATTTATTTGTTAATGATGAAGATTTGTGAGAATATAATAGATGAGTAACACTCTTGTTCCAGAAATAGTAGAATTTCAATTTTCTACCAATTTACTTTCTGTTTTCGAAAAATCGAATGCTTTAGATAACATAAAGAAAATACGGGTTAGCCATAATATCCCTAATCGAGTGCTCAAAATAAGAGACAACCAATTATTGAAAGATAATATCCTATTGCTATATGTAAATGGAGTATATGTAAGGCATACAATTTTATCTGAAGAATCTGACTTTTTGCTAATGTCGAGTGAGATGATTGAAGAATTATTTAAGAAACACTCTGAATATATAATTAACTTGTGTGATACCCGGAAATAAATCTTTCGTGGCAAAGTGTAGGCTGACACGTTACATTCATAAAAAGTTTCCAAATTGCAGGAAATAAAAGCTGATTCATTGACGGCAAGGTGATTAGTGTTCTTGGTCTGCATTAATGTGATTCTGGAAATTGACATGCGCCACCAGATATTTGGATTTTCTCTTAAAGAATCTAATGCTAAAAGTAGTTCGTTGTAAAACCTGATACCCAAACCAGACACTTTACTTTCGTACCTCTCAATTGAATCATTGACTTCTATGGAAACATCCGGGTGGTAGGATATTTCATACATAGAGACTAAGGTGTTTTCCTAGCAGCAGGTGTTTAAGAAGAACGTTCCATTCCATAGGATGTATTTTGTGCCAGAAATTTAGGTTGCTAGTTTTTAGGATTGGTGGGTTTTGGGATAGTACAGGTACACATTGTGAAGTCACTTCTGCAGGGTGTACAACCTTAAAAATGAAAAAAATTCCGATTTCTTACAAACTCTTGAAAAACAAGAACGGGCGAGCAACTGTACCCCGCAACCTAAGCCTTTTCAATTACCCATTTATCAATATTTCTCGTATTTTGATCAAAACCAACACCGACCAAAAGAACTTCAGTGGTTTCATTTCCCCATGCCAACCCATAGTCCTTGGCTTTAATTTGTGTCATTGCAGCTTCAGCAGTATCGCGTAGTTTAAACTCCATAACTAGCACCTGTTTAGGTGAACGTAACACTGCATCAATACGACCATCGGATGTACATACTTCAGCTTGCACAAAGGCACCGATGACTCTGAATAGTGCAACAAACAGGGATTGGTAATACGTCTCATGCTTCAGTTGGATATTATGGGGAATGCCTTTAAAGAAAATCATAACCTGCTTTAGTAATGCATCCACATCTCCTGATTCAAGAGCTTGGTAGATTTTGCGTATTGCTACCCCCATTTCTACATCAGGTAATTCGGCCATACCCTTAAGTAGGTTCTCTGAAAAGCCCTGTTCGACCTCAAAGTTTGGATACCCCAATTCATACATAGTCCTTCCACCCATGGTTATGCTGGATTTGATGGTTAGGTAACCAGTTTGAACAAGTAAAGGTAACGCCTGAAGATGATCTGGCTCATAAGCAGAAAAGGAAGTTTCAGGCAAGGTTAGTTCATCGGGTAGGATGGGTTGTTTTTTGAGTAAATTGATAAGGAATGTCGGTGTAGCAGTCTCAAACCAGTAATTTTTAATTTTGAGTTCTGCAAAGCATTTCATGACAGATACAGGGTTGTAGACAGTGGGTGCTTCTTCTTCAAAACGATAACCGTTGTACCAGGTTTTTAACTTATTGAGTGTTTCTTGTTCATTCAAGCTAAGTTCAGCTCCTAAGCTAGTTACGTATTCAGAAAAGTTGAACTCCAATTCTTCTTGAGTATAACCCAAAAGTGTTCCTGCATCTCTATTCATAGTGAGATCAGTTAGATTATTTAGGTCCGAAAAAATCGAAACCTTTGAGAATTTTGAGATTCCTGTAATGAAGGCAAATCGAAGTTTGTCTTCACAGGTTTTGATTACACCGTAGAAGTCCTTGAGTAACTTTTGGTACTCAAGGACTGACTCTTCACCCAATTTATTGAGGAGTGGCTTGTCATACTCGTCAACCAAGACAACGACGGGTCCTTTTTCGTATAGTCTATTGATTAGTTCGTTAAAGCTTACTGATAGTGAGGTTTGCTGGAGTTTGATTCCGTATTCAGAAGCTTGTTCTGTTAAAGTAAAGAGTATGGCCTCCTTGGTTGCGTCTAAACTTTCCCCTGCGCAACTACCCATGTTGAGATGAATAACAGGGTAGTTTTTCCAGTCATATTCTAAATGGTCTATGGCGAGACCTTTGAAAAGCTCTCGTTTGCCTTGAAATAAAGCTTTGAAATAAAGCTTTGAAATAAAGCTTTGAAAGTACTAACTAAGAGGGATTTTCCAAACCTTCTTGGGCGTGACAAAAAGTATTGACCTCTTTTGCTAGCCCATTGATGCAAATAAGTTGTTTTATCAATATAAAGAAATCCTTCTTCCCGAAAACGGGAAAAGGTTGAGTTGCTAGTATTGATAGAATCCATGCCTAGATTTTAGCCAGTTTTGAAGGTCAACAAGGTTCAATTTTGGAATTGTAACGAAGGTAGAAAATCGAGATTCTAATACTTGATACTTATGGTTTCAGTGGAAAAAAAGGTTCCTCGAGCTTATGCTCAGGATAAAGAAATAATTACTCCGGTGCAAGATGGAAGTCAATACTTATGATCTGAGGTGAGGGGATATGATGCTTAAATCTTGTGTGAGTCTTTAAAAATCAATGGTTTGTGATGTCGAGTTAGCTGGCGTTAGTCATATTTCCCTGCCTTACAAGCAGGGGGTCACAAATTCGAATCTTGTACCCCCACTCCCCCAAAAAAGGGTTGATCTTCTTCGGAATTTAGGCCCTTTTTATTATAGTTATTTTCAGACTGAATTGCGACTCTAGAAATAACAGTCACCAAATAGTCACCACCGTAAAATAGTTATTGAGCCGGTATTTATTTTTCTGAGTGCTTAAGAATAATCCCGGCAAAGTTTCGAGGACCTAAATCAACCAATTCATAGTAATTCCACAGTAGCGAGCCAGGTTACTATCATAAAAAAGACCAAGTAAATCATGCTACGCTATAAATCTTCTGGCTCGATTGAGAAACTAGATTAACAAGCAGAAAGTGACACTAAATATTGACACCATATAATAGTGTCATGAATAAGAGACAGAGAAAAACACTCTCGGAAATATTTGAGAAACCTACGCGAGCTAATATATAATGGTCGTCTTTAGTCTCAAGAATTCTATTCGGTATTATGGAATTTGATTGAAAGTCTTCCGACATTGCAATGGACACATTGGTTTATGTCATTATTTATTGGAAATTGTATTACTCCCCTTCCTCTTCTTAGTCTTTGCCGATTTAATCGCTTTAGCTTTCGATTCCGCAGCCCTATAGTCGCTATAGGGCATTCCCATGCTGTCTTCAAACCATGCATACCATTGCTTTTTCATAGATGCTAACTTCTCAGGCATTTCCTTTGAGATATCAGTCGTTTCACCGCGATCAACAGAAACATCGAAGAGCTTCCATTTTTCCTTAGTTGCGACTGCTTTATACTGACCATCCCGAGCGGCGATAGTGCTTTTGAATTCAAAATAAATAGGTTGAGCCCGCTCTATTGCATTATTCTTAAAGACAGGATTTAATGAGACGCCTTGTAGTTCAGCACCATTCTTTGGAGGATTATGATTTGCTCCTGTAACATCGACCACAGTGGCAAGAAAATCCACCAAGTGAGCAGGAGTATGTTCAATGCGCCCAGGTTTTTTAATTCCCTTTGGCCAGTGAACAATCATTGGAGTATTGATTCCTCCCTCATAAGACTTTCCTTTGTACATAAAGAGAGGACAACTCGATGCGATAGCCCATTCTTGCCCGATCGAATCAAATGTACTCACACTGCCATCTACCGGTCCCCCTTTACTAAAAGGGCCTTCCGAACTTGCGCCATTGTCAGAGAGAAAGAGAATAATTGTATTATCGAGGCGTTTTTGCTCTTTGAGTTTAGCGACCAAGCGCCCTACATTATCATCGATATTTTTGATCATTGCCGCATGGATTTCCATTCGTTTGGCTGCATTCTCTTTATCTTGTGCACTTAAGCTACTCCAGGCTTTTTTCCATTCAGAATCAGCTACTTTGCCCACAGAAGAGCCCAATACCTCAGTGCTCTGTTGACGCTTGAACCTTTCTTGACGAATGAACTCGTAACCTTTATCGTAACATCCTTTGAATTTTTTAATATCATCTGGATGGGCATGTAAAGGCCAATGAGGAGAGTTAAAGGCCACATACATAAAAAAGGGATGATTTTTATTATACTCATCCAACCATTCTAGTGCTTTATCAGTGAAAGCATCTGTTGCATACCATCCTACTGGCGGAACAAAAGGTTTAACAACTTCATCACCGTCCAAAATCCAAGAGTACTCACTTATTTTTGCAGGTTTCTCTTCACCTTTTCTTTGAGTATGACTTGGGTTCCAGAAACTCGTTGCCCCTCCGAGAAAACCATAAAAACGGTCAAAGCCCCTTGTTCTTGGATCCCAATTCGCATGATGTTTACCAACCCATAAGCTCTTATATCCAGCTGATTTAAGGGTTTCTGAGATCAATTGAGTTTTAGAAAACTCTTTATCTGTTTGTTGAAAATAGACCCCACTCAATAATGAGGCTCTCGTTGAATAACATTTGGCTGTATTGTACATTTGGGTAAAAAGGACTCCCTTTCCAGCCAAGGTATCCAAGTGTGGGGTTGGGATTTCTGAACCCATTATACCAATATCTGAATAACCCATATCGTCCACCAATATGGTAATGATATTGGGTTTCTCAGCGGAGACTGAAACAAATGGAACTAAGCACAATAAAGTTAGAAAAATTTTCATAACTCTCTCACTTTAATGTTTCTGAACCAGACAGATTTTCCATGGTCTTGCAAGACAATAACGCCTTCCAGCCTCTGAGCGTAATTCTTCTTTTTACTCATCTTCCCTTCACTTTTCAGCTTAAGGAATTCCTCTGATTGAGTATCAAAATCAGCTGTTTTGACACCATTCAGGAAGAATTGATAGTGTGTTCCTTTCAATATCGCATGCACTTGGTGCCATTCCATCGCGCTTTTACTCACACCTTTCGGTGCAGGAATAACTCCATAAAGAGCTCCTGCACTTGTCTTTGGGTCTTTGCCATTGCCATGGTTCAAATCATCAAGGATTTGCATTTCTGGGCTTCCTGACCGATTTTTAGGGTCACAGCGGAAAAATATTCCGCTATTGCCTTTCTCACTGATCTTCCACTCCAGTTTTATTTCGAAATCCTTAAAGTTTTTGGTCGAAACAATATCTTCTCCGTCTTTCACCATGCGAAGACAGCCATCTTCTACAATCCAACCGCCCTCTTTGATCTTATCGGAGTTAAAATTCGTCCATCCTGTAAGGTCTTTTCCATTGAATAAATGAACCCAACCCTCTTTTTTTTCAAGTTCACTAAGCTCATTATGCCCAGCAAAGCAGATGAGTGATAATAAACTGAATAGACAAATAAATCGCATCATATTAACCATGTGAGTGTATATACTGAATTCACTTGCCAAAATGTGAATTTTGGACTACTTGGGGGTAATTTAATTAAAATCACTTTAAGCTTCGATACTTGCCTCAATCACAACATAGAGTCTTCCAATTACCGTTTCTATTCTCAAGCTTCAAGATCCAATAAGAAGGCGGCCCTGAGACATGACACGCGTGAACGATCGCCTGCTCATCTTGTATTTCTGGCAACTGGAGGAGCTGGGAGGTAACGGTTTTGTGTAAACAATGGATTCTGGCTGCTCCATTGCTAAGCTGCTGTCCTAATTCCAATTTGCTATGAATGTCGCGCAGAGACACTTACATTATAACTCGAATCGTATCGACAGTAATTATAGTAATCCCCTATCCCACCTTTGCTCAATTAAACGTCTTAGATCACGACGGCCATCCAAAACCGAGACAACATAGACTTCGCTCTCATGGAAACGATACACGATTCTCCAGGGAGAAATAATTTTTTCTCGGTAGGCGAGAACACTGATACTTTTGAGTTCGGGTACCAACCGACCTTTATCAGGATACGCCTTTATCTTCTCAGCTTTTTCAAGGATGAGGAGCCCAATATCTTCTGCTCGTGAAATGCCATCATTAAAAGCAATATACTCAAGGATATCCTCCAAGTCTTCCTCTGCAGTGAAGGTCCACTGGAGAGTCATCAGCTATCGGACCTCAGCCGTTTAAGCCTTTTTTGCATTCGTTCACGCACCTCTTCATGACTACGCAACAAGCCTTTCTGAATATCTCGTTCACCCTGAAGCACCAGTTTAAGCATATTCAAAGAATCTTCCTGTTTCTGCCAGCTTTCTACATCAACAACCATGGCAACTGCTTTTCCATTCTGAGTGATCATTACTGGCTGTTGAGTTTCCTTGGCTTTATTAACAACATCGGCACTGTGTTTTTTAAGATGACTTATGGGCTCAATACTCAGACTCATATTCGTACAGCAAAAGGGGAGAATATAACCCCAAATCTACCCCCCTTTGCGTGCTGTCAAGAGAATGGTATTGATTGAGACCCCTAGAGTTCACTTATTCAAATGTGAATAAGTAAAACCTACGCTTGAAATTTTAGGAAGAGCTTATCTTCTCAAGGCAATCCATCATCAACAATAACCCAAGTTTTAGTGCTCGTGTTCTTCAGTAATATTCGGAGATAATCCCCTAGCGCGTTTTCAAATTAAGTGCGAGTGTGAGTACTTGCAAAATTAAGCACTCACATTCCTTAGACTCTCCAACACCCTGGGTCAGTAGAATGTGGAGTCCCATCAATTGCATAAGATAAACATTTTAAGCCCCCTCTGCAGTGTTTCTTGAAAAAACAAGAATTGCATCCTGACAAATTGTAATCTCCAAAGAGGCACATCCCGAACAGCCACAGCAACCACCACAGCCAAAACCGGACCAGCCTCCACCACCCATGCCACCATTCTGAAGCATACGGGGAATATTTGTTACATTTTTTTTCGTCAAAGCCTCCCATGGGTCTAAATCGGCCTTGCACTCCCGCAATGTTTACTGTCAGGAACCCTGAACTTTGCATGCACCTCATGCTAGGTACACTGCGCCTCTTAACATTACCTTCTGGTCATATATCAGTGACAATCAATCAAACGAATCCAATCCTGCAGATAACCAATCTTAGCAAGGCATATGGAGCGTTTGATGCCCTTAAAAGCCTTAATTTATCAGTTATTCCTGGAGAGGTATACGCTCTTCTAGGCCCCAATGGAGCAGGAAAAACCACGGCTATCAAACTATTGATGGGCATGCTGGTCCCCAGCTCAGGTCAGGCAAATATAGGGGGCTACGATTGCTTTACCCAGCGAAAAGAAGTGATGACACTAGTGGGTTATCAGCCCGATGAGCCCACATTCCAGGATCATCTCACCGGCTGGGATCTCATTCGGTTTTCAGGGGATTTGCGAGGTATGCGACCTCAAGACACTGTGGACCTGGCAACGCCACTGGCTGAACGACTGGATTTGTACAAGGATTTAAATGAATACGCCACTAACTACTCCAAAGGTATGCGCAAAAAACTGGCGGCCATACTGGCCATGCTCCACTCCCCAAAAATACTGCTTCTGGACGAACCAACCAATGGACTAGACCCCTATGCCACTCGTGATTTTCACGAGTTGATTCAAGAATATGCTCAAGCCGGGACAGCTGTCTTTCTGAGCACCCATCTTCTGGATCAAGCCCAGCGCTGCTGTTCACGGGTAGGAATTATCAACAAAGGAGTTCTGGCTGCCGAAGGTGATCTGGAGTCATTACGTTCTCATGCTAACCAGAACCTTGAGGAGATATTCTTTTCGGTAACCAGTGATCCTCATCCTCATCAAGAGGACTCTCAGTCAGAAGAGTGAAGCCTCTTTCCGACAAACAAGCAGTTCCCGTTCTTCTGCGCATTGCGTGGTGCAGGACGCGCCAGGCGCTTAATGAACAGCTTACTTTGAAAATATTTAGCTGGAAGAAAAAGAAAGATAAGGAACGAACTGCGACATCAGGCAAAAAAAGGGGGGGCACCATCGGAGTGGCCTTTTTTTCAGTGATGATGCTCTTTGGATTTGGCATGTTTGGAATGCAGGCCGTTAAGACAGTACTCAGTTCAATTGCTGAACCTGAGACTAAAGAAGCAAGCATCACTCAAATGAAGTGGGGATGGGGAGCTCAGATAAACCTGGGCAGAGAGGAATCCTTATGGCAAGAAGTCAATCGAGGCAAGGCGAAAAATCAGTCAGCCTATCCGCTTGATGAGGTCGATTGTCATACTTCCCTTTCATTAAAAGGAGGAAAGAAGATTCGTTTCCCTCATATGAAAGCATATGTACGACATCATTTTGATCATGACTCTGAGGATATGCCATATACTGAATCTGAAAAATGGTCATATATTGACGCGTGTGTAGAGCACTATGAACGATACGGATCAACAGGATTTTGCGAACCCGATGTCGTTTCATCAGATGAAGATACTATGATCTGGTATATTAATAAAGAAAGCCGTCTGCGCCCCAAAGAGTCTATTTGGGATACTCTCAATAAAAACAGATTACCCGGCCAGCCTCCACGTTCTCTCAAGGAAGCCCCGTGTCGCATAGGAACAAATGACAAGATGTTTACCAACTACGAAGAGTTAGCTCGTGAACTTTTTAGGAAAGAAGCTGAAAAGAGTGAATCCTCTCAAGAAGATATAGACCTCTACGTAAACACCCGGCTTCATCACTACACAAGCTATGGGCCTGACGGTTTTAAAGACGCTATGGATATGTTCAGAAGTACATCCACCCAGTCGGTCATTTTTACTCCCTATAAACGCCCTCAATTCAGATCCTCTACCATTTCCCGCCAAGCCGTAGGCCTTCTCTCATTTTTTATGACCATGTCCATACTTTTTATTGGGGGACAAATGGGAATGGTCAAGAAAGCGGGGAAACGCGAAGCCCTGGATGATCTAGAATGGACAATGACCTACCCCATCTCCAGTAGGGCGATTCTGATTGCACAGTTACTTCGTATAACCTTATTCGATATCACCGGCTGGGTATTATTGCTACCGGTGTTTTTTTTCGTGTATATAGCTGCTGGTTTCGGAATATGGACGATACTACTTGTTCCCCTAACCACCTTTGGTGTCAAAGCAATGTGCGGGGGCTTATCTCTGCTCCTCCAAGTGGTTATCCCCTTACTTTTTCCACCTAAACGTGCTGCTCTCATCACCTCTCTTATGGCGACTTCGGGAATGATATGTTATTTTGGATTCCTTTTTTTGGCTCAAGGCAAAAGCCCCCTCCCCTGGATTGCAACTATTTCCGCAGCTGTACCTCACTCTCTATTATACCTCCCTCCCTTTGCTCCCGGTCTATTGACTGCTGGGGGGCTATCTATCGTGTGGGGTTTATTGAGTATTGTGGGCGGAGGAATGGGCATAGGTCTTTTTGCAGTATCCTTATCGAGCATCCTTATTCAGCGAGGAAAACCTCTCGTCTCGAACGATAATCGTCGATCTCAATCTACTTCGAAAACGGCTCCACTGCGTACTATTTTCAGCGGCAACCTACGAGTCAGTCTTTTGCTACTATATCGAAACAGACCTTTCTTGCTGCAAGTTATTCTCATCCCCCTGGTATTACTAGCATTCAATGGTCATGCCATTATATCAGGCTGGCTTTCCGACCCCTCATCCGTCAAACCTGAACATATAGCAGCCATAGCCTATGGCGTCGGTGCCTATGCATCAATATTCAGTGCTTCCAATGCTTTACACAGCAAAAATATGTCATTGTGGTTTTTGCACACCCTTCCTCGCTCCATAGGCTCAATGCTACTGGCAAAAACTATGACTAACGGCAGTATTTGCTTACTGCACCCCATTCTCGTCCTGGGAACGGCCAGCTTGTTTATTCCCATAACACCCTACTTCATATGGCTTAGCGTCATAGCTTTATGCTGCAGCGCTGCCATGGCAAGTATTACGGGGGGCATTTTTACTCTAGGCCTTAATCCTCATACGACCGAGAAACATAAAACAGTTGGAGGAATATATATCATGGGGCAAATGTTGCTTATGGGTATGCCCATGACTGCATTTTATAGCAACTCCCCCTGGAGTCAGCTCTGCACGCTATTCTTTCTTTGGCTCATAGGCTTTGCGCTGTGGCAACGAGTTCATGAGAAGCTACCCTACATTATGGACCCCGTAGAAGAACCTCCTCCCCTGATAACCATTGCCGACGGGTTAATTGCCGCATGCCTGTTTTTTTTCTTACAAATGCTTGTGATGCTTTTTTCTCATTCGCTAGGAGCTCCTCTTTCACAAGCTCTCTTATTTGGATTTTTGGGAGGAGGAATACTAGCTCTTTCTCTTTCGCTGTGTTCGTTTTACTACAGAGGAATCCCCAATAAAGCGCAGCTGCTAGGATTTGCCCCCCTTGATAAAGGCAAGTCTTTTCTCACCTCATTGCTTACAGGCTTGTGCGCTGGTCTGGTGGCTTCAGCCATAGGTGCAGGCTATTTGTATACCATGTCATCCGTAGATATATTGCAGCCCTTTTATCAAGCGATCCAGGAATCAGCGATGCGTCCTGAAGTGGGCGATTACGCATTTTATCTATTAATAGTGGTTGCGGCACCTATAATCGAAGAGCCTCTATTTCGCGGTATAATCTACAATGGGGTTTCCCGAAGGCTTTCACCTGGTAAAGCTCTATTACTTAGCTCCTTCATATTTGCTGTCGTTCACCCTGTCTTTTCAGTATTCCCCGTCTTTTTCCTGGGCATCCTGACCACTCTCACCTATCGAAAAACAGGTCGTCTGGAGTCGGCTATCATAACTCATGCAGTGTATAATGCTGCAATACTTTATATGGGCCCATGTTTTTCCTAAACTGAACAGTAGGCGCATTTTTCACAAATTCGACAATCCTAATATAGGGAAGTCTATGGACATTATAATTATCTAAACAAAATAAGGATCCCACTTGGATATTTTGCTATGAATTCTCAGCGATTAATAAATGAACTTGGCCTAGTAGAGCATCGTGAAGGAGGTTACTTCAGCGAAACCTTCCGAAACCACGAGCAAATAGACAGTGAGCGTGAAGGGGAAAAACGCTCAGCCCTAACCTCAATTTATTATATGCTAACCAAAGACCGGCCCATCGGTTATTTCCACCGCAACCTTTCATCCATCGTACACTATTTTCATGGTGGCGATCCGCTAACTTACCTTTTGATTGACAATAAAGGCCAGTTAACTCGTAAAATGCTAGGACCAGCCCTAAGCAAAGACTGTCAACCTCAACTTATCGTTCCAGGTGGAACCTGGAAGGCAACAATCCTTGAAAAAGGGGATTATGGCCTATTAGGGGAAGCGGTAGCACCAGGATTTGAATACTGCGATATGACTTTTGCTAAAGCAGAGGATATGAGCAAGGCCTTCCCTCACCTTTGGGGTAAAATTGAGCCTTATGTCAAATCCTAGATTCTTGAAGGAATAGAAGCTGCCAAGCCCCGCCGAAAGACTAGTTGCCAAAGGAAACCTTGTCTTAGTGATTTATGATCCTATAAAGCTAACAGAAAAAGATCGCAACTAAGGATTGAAATCACATAGCAGAATTTCGACATAATTCACATTCCCATCAGAGTAAATAATTGGGCTATGCTGTCACTATCTGAGGATTGAGCCAAAGCAACAAATTCGCTGAGGTCTTCTGAGCCGATAAATTGATTTGTGACCTCCTCGGCATCAATGAGCGCCAAGCTGTTCTCTCCATTATTGAAGGATTCCAAAAAAAGCTGTTCATAGTGTTCTCTTTTGCTGGTTTCTTTGGATGCAATTTTAGCAAATATCTCAGCCAGCAGATCGGCTTTAGCATCCCACTGCTCCTGGCTATAATCTTCCGTCTCAAGTTGTTTTGACATACGGGCAATCATTACAACAGCGACATTGAGTTGGGCAATTCTCGTGGCAGAAAAAGCGGGCTCATTAATAGCACTTCGATTTAAGTCGGAAAGAACACGTATCTCATCGGAAACAAGTGAAAGTACACGAAGCACTTCTCGCAAAGCAGATTCAACGCTTACATCCTCTAAGCTACTGGCTGTAGAATAAGCACCCCAAGTCATAACGGTAGAAATGGCTCCAAGATCACCAATATCAAGTATATCTCCTGACACACCAGGAAATTGATCAATCAGGACAATGGTTTCCATATATTCTATTTCTTTTCGGCGAAGACGAATGCGGTAGGACCTATCGGGGCTCAACTCCAAGGTTGCGATACCGCTTTGCTCGTCTAAGGTGGAACTGGCCAAAACTTCCCCAGGGTTGGCAAGGGTGCCCTCGACGCCATAAGCTCGTATCTCATCACCTGGAGCCATTTTCATCTTTAAGCTAACACTTCCCCGTGATGCTG